>SLSH01000351.1 GCA_007130555.1 Bacteroidales bacterium | reverse complement strand
GAATATACAGACGGATATGCCGTTGTCAGAAGTTACTGGAATTATCATGTTAATACCAAAGGCTGGTGGGATATCGGATATAATTATCTTTTTGATAAATATGGAAATTTATTTCAGGGACGACATAATGAAAATATCCCGTATCAGGATGTTAGAGGAGTTCATGCAGGTAATGCCCATGCAAACGATAATTCAATAGGTGTTTGCTTTCTCAAAAATACTGATATCATTGGTGTAACTACAGAACAAATGAATACTGCCTATCAGTTTATGGCATGGTGGTTTAATCATAAAGGATTCGACCCTCTTAGTTCTGCGTATATTGCTGGAGGAACATACCCGCGAATATGCGGACATAAAGATGTATCCGATGCATCAACAAGTTGTCCCGGAGTATTATTAACTGATATGATGCCTACTATTCGCACTTCCGTCAGACAAGTTATAGATGATTGTGATTGCTTTCTTAATCCCGGAAGAATCAGCGGTAATCAAACAATTTGTGCAGGAAGTTCTCCTGAAGAATTCACAGGAATAGTATTAACCGGAAACCCAGGTGATTATTCTTATCAATGGCAAATACAAAGCGATTGTACGGGAGAATGGGAAGATATTCAAAATGCAACAGGTCAGAATTATACCCATGGAACATTACCAAATAATGCTTGTTTCAGAAGAAAAGTAATAATAGATGACTGCGCAACTAAATATTCTGTTTCAGAAACAGGTACTATGGAGCAAATTATTGCGTGGTATCCACTTAACGAAGATGTTTCGGATTATTCGGGAAACGACATTACGGCAACAAATTTTGGTGCTACATGGACTACAAATATGCTTGGAGAAAATAATACTGCTTTACAATTTAACGGAAGCACTAATTATATAGGATTACCTCCTACAAATGAAATTTTCGGAGTTACATCAGGCTCTAATATATCTAATGTAACAATTGCAGCAAGGATATTTATTGCTTCAGGTGATTTGAATGAAAACAGAAGAATCATAGCTACTTATGCATCAGAGAGCAGTACAGCTTTTGGATTTATAGTTAATACATCATCAAAAGTTGTAGCATACGGACCTTCGGATGGTAGAAAAATATATATAAACGGAGTTGAAACAGATGACTTTGTTGTTAATCAATGGCAACATGTAGTAGTTACTTACCCCGGAACAAGTACTGTTATTGCTAAGAATTCAGAGATAGGAAGATGGAGTGGAACAGGATATGAATCAGGGACAAATTATATGAATGGGAAATTAGATGATATTCGTATTTATAATAAAGTATTATCGTTTTTAGAAATAGAAGAACTTTATAATTCATGTCCTGCTTCATACATTAAAGTAACTACAGAATTTTGTGACGGACCACCGGTTGTTGAAACAAATTCTGTTACTGACATTACTCCCACAACGGCAAAATCAGGAGGAAATGTTACGCACGATGGAGGTTCAACTGTTACGGCAAGAGGTATAGTCTGGAGTTCTTCTCAAAATCCTACAACCCAAAATAACGAAGGAATAACTTATAATGGCACGGGAACGGGTAGTTTTACAAGTGATATAACAGGGCTTATTCCCGATAATACTTATTTTGTACGTGCTTATGCTACAAATAATGAAGGTACAGGTTACGGAGAACAGATTAGTTTTTCAACTCTAGATTGTAATATCAATCCCGGTATTATTAGTGAAGACCAATTAATTTGTTCAGGTAGTTCTCCCGAAGAATTTACAGGAAATCTTCCTTCCGGAGGAATCGGAGCATACTCTTATCAGTGGCAAATACAAAGCGGTTGCACGGGAGCATGGACTGATATTCAAAATGCTACCGAACAAAATTATAATCACGGAATGCTAACAGATGATGCCTGTTTCAGAAGAATAGTAACAAATGTGTGTGGCGAAGGATATTCCATATCTTCAGGAGGAACTATGGAGCAGATTACGGCATGGTATCCGTTCAATGGAGATATTTTAGATTATTCCGGTAATAATCACCAGGCAACTAATATTGGTGCGACATGGACTACAAATATGTTCGGCTCAAATAATAGTGCTTTGCAATTTAACGGAAGTAGCAACTATATTGAATTACCTCATACAAATGAAATTTTCGGAGTTACATCAGGCTCCAACATTACAGGGGCAACTGTTGTAGCAAGAGTTTTTATCGCTTCAGGAGATTTAAGCGAAAGCCGAAGAATCATAGCGACTTATGCAGCAGAAGGTAGTACTGCTTTTGGATTTATTGTTAACACATCTTCTAAAGTAGTGGCATACGGACCAAGTGATGGTAGAAAAATATATGTAAACGGAGTAGAAACAGATGATTTTACTGTTAATCAATGGCAACATATTGTGGTTACTTATCCGGGTACAAGTGCAGTTATCAGTAGAAATGCCGAAATCGGCAGATGGAGCGGAACAGGATATGCTTCAGGTATAAATTATATGAAAGGGAAAGTAGACGATGTTCGTATTTACAATAAAGTATTGTCAGTTGCAGAAATTAATGAATTATCCAATTCGTATAGCAACCCTTATATTACAGTTACAACGGAATTTTGCGAAGGACCTCCAATTATTGAAACAAATTCAATAACAGATATCGCTCCAACAACAGCAAAATCGGGAGGACATATAATAAATGACGGCGGTTCAAGTGTTACTGCAAGAGGTATTGTATGGAGCACTTCTCAAAATCCTACAATCGGTAATAATCAGGGAATTACTTCAGACGGAACAGGAATAGGTATCTTTACAAGTAATTTAACAGGACTTACTCCGGAAACTACTTACTATGTACGCGCTTATGCAACAAACAATAACAGCACGGCTTACGGACAACAGCTTAGTTTTACTACAGGAATAGAAGACTTTAATGTATATATTGAATTATCCGACCACTACAATGTGACTACTAACAACATTGTTACTGTAATTATGTCTGTCAGCGGATTACCTGAAGACGAACATCCTCTTGGAATTCAGGGAAGTATTAAATTTAATACGGAAATACTGGAATATCAAGGATATGTCGGTTATCAATTACAGGGAGGTTCTCTCTCGGTTTCAAGTGTATCAGGACAACCCGACACCAAAACTATTTTCTGGTCAACAGAACACGGAAGTTCAACTGTTACTAACGGAAATCTCGTAGGTCTGCAATTTTTATATAAAGGAACAGGTGAAACATGTACCAATATAATCTGGACAGGAGACCCCCTGGCTGAAATGATAATAGATGGCGAATGGAACGAAATTGAAGCGAAATGGAATACAAGCGAAATTTGCGGTACTGATGTTGACGGCTATACTGTCAGCGGTACAGTAAAATATGCAGGAAGCGTTAATGTAAGTTCTGACGAACCTGTGTATAATAATCCGATATATAATCTTGACAATGTTATTGTTATTTTAGAAACTCCGATGGGTGTAGAAATAGGCAGAGACACAACAAATGTCGAGGGGGTATTTATAATTGACAATATTACAAACGAAGGAGATTACGTATTAAAATATAATAAATTAAATAATGACTATTATAAATGGATATATTCAGGTACAGGGATAAATGCAGCTGATGTCGGTATTTTTAGAACCCATATCTTAAATCCTTATAACCTGAAATTCAGATTTGACGATTTTTATTTAAATGCTATGGACTTTAATGATGACGGAAGTTTAAATGCCTCTGACGTATCAATGTTACAAACAAAAATCGTAAATCCGTTTAATCCGGATTATATTGATATGCAAAATTTCCTTCCTCACGGAACATGGATGGGAAGTTCAGACCAAATAACAATAAATTCAAATATTACAAATTATCAATGCGTACTTATTGCTTACGGAGATTACAATGCTTCGGCAACAGCTTATATGTATAATGATTTCTCTACACATAACTGGGGTGGCGGAAAATCTGATAAAACAGATGACTTTATTATTGAAACCGAAGATATTCTAATTGTAAAAGAAAATACATTTACATTACCCGTACATGTTATTCATGATTACCAAAATAACTTCGGATATCAATTGGAATTAGCATATCCTTCCGATAAGTTTATGCTTAAATCTGCAAAAATTAATATAGATAATTCATTTATTGATAATAATATTAATTTAGAGATGGGCGAAATATTAAATTCTGAACAGGATTTTCTTGTAACTGATATTGACGGAGTAATCAGAATATTATATATATCTCCTCCAAATGCCTCTTTTGATATCTCTTCCGACGAAAATCTTCTAAACCTTGAATTCGAAAAAATTAACAACCAACAATCAATTGATGATTTCTATTTAACAGGACATACAAGCCTGATTGCAACATCGGATTTTGATGTTATTTCGCCGGTAAATCTAAAAATACCAAAACTTACAGACGGAACTTCATTAGTAACTGACTCGGAATTATTCAGACTACAGGTTTATCCAAATCCTGCAAAAGATATTATCTATGTACAATTTGATGTTTTTAAAATCGGTCTAGCAGAAATATCACTAATTGATGTTTTAGGCAGAGAAGTTAAGAAACTTGAAAATAAAAATCTTATAAAAGGTCAGAATAAATTTGAATTTAATGTTTCAGATTTAACTTCAGGTTTATATACTGTAAGAATTAACTATAACAATGAAACAACAAATGAAATTATCAATATAAAAATGATTGTGAAATAAAATATGTGTAATTATTTTTTGTTAAATTTTTAAAAATTATAAAGTATTATGAACAGATTAGCAAATAGGTGTATAATTATTTTGATTTTTGTTTTAGGAATTTATTTTAAAGGACATTCTCAAGTTGTAGTAGAATTGACAAATCATTATAATGTAGAAACAAACGAAGAGGTTATAATCACAATGTCTATAAGTGGTTTGGGAGATATAAATCCCTTGGGAATTCAAGGAACTTTAAATTTTGATTCAGAACTATTAGAGTATGTCAGTTTTAGTACGGTTCAATCAATGCCGGGCATACAGGTATCCGAAGTTACAGATCATCCTGATAAAAGAACATTTTTATGGTCCATAGATTTTGGGAATTCCGAAGTTACTAACGGAAATCTTATAGAATTTACGTTTAAATATTTGGGAACAGTAGAGCAGGTTAGTTTATTCTGGAATAATGAACCGACGGCACTTCTGGTTTTTGATGATTTATATAATCAGCTTCCGGCGGAATGGATTGGTGGAGAAGTTGTCGGTAAAGATTGTACATCTGCTACAATTATTACTCAGCCTTCTGCTCAAACATTATGTATTAATCAGCAAAACATTCAGCTAAACGTAATTGCAGATGGAGATGCCCCAATAAGTTATCAATGGCAATTTTATAATGGTACCGAATGGATAAATGTTGTTGACGGAACTCCTGAAGGAACTAATTATTTAGGAGAAAATGCATCTTTATTGACTGTTTCGGGATATAACGATGCCGGTGTTTATCAATATAAATGTTTGATTTCAAATTGTGGAGGAGAAACAAATATTGAAACTAATGAAGTCTTAATAAATATAAATTCTCTACCAAATGTTACTTGTCCTGATAATTTTACCGTAACTGAAAATCAAGCAATTACATTAACAGGAGTCGAACCGGCAGGAGGCGTTTATTCGGGTACAGGGGTTACAAACGGAGAATTTAATCCCGAAGGATTAGCTAACGGAAATTATACTATTACTTATACTTATATTGACGGTAACGATTGTGAAAATTCTTGTGAATTCGTAATTACCGTTGAAATTGAAGATTTCCCGGATTTAGTTTGTCCCGGAAATATCATTGTTTGCATAGATGACGAAGAATTTGAACTAACAGGTGCAACTCCTTCAGGTGGAGGATATTCAGGTCCGGGAGTAATTGACGGAACATTTAATCCTGCTTCGGCAGGAGATGGAACACATACAATTACTTATAATGTAAATGAAGAAGAATGTAATTTCTCAATTACAGTTAACCCTCTGCCAAATGTTACTTGTCCCGATAATTTTACCGTAACTGAAAATCAATCAATTACATTAACAGGAGCTGAACCGGCAGGAGGCGTTTATTCGGGAACAGGGGTTACAAACGGAGAATTTAATCCCGAAGGATTAGCTAACGGAAATTATACTATTACTTATACTTATGTTGACGGTAATGATTGTGAAAATTCTTGTGAATTCGTAATTACAGTTAATATTGAAGATTTTCCGGATATAGTTTGTCCTGATGATATTTCAATATGTGAAAATACTCCGGCATTTACACTATCAGGAGCAATGCCATCCGGCGGAACTTATTCGGGAACAGGAGTATCGGGAGGAATATTCTCTCCCGCCGAAGCAGGATGCGACACCCACACAATAACTTATTCCTATAACGAAGAAAGCTGTGATTTTACAATTACTGTTAATTGTCTGCCCGAAGTTACTTGTCCCGGCAACTTTACAGTAACCGAAAATGAAATAGTTACATTAACAGGAGCAGAACCGACAGGAGGCATTTATTCGGGAACAGGGGTAACCGGCGGAGAATTTAATCCCGATGGATTAGCTAATGACATGTACATTATTACTTATACATATACAGATCCCGGTACAGGTTGCTCTAATTTTTGTCAATTTGTAATTGTAGTTGATATTGATGTTAATATTACAGATACCAAAACAAAATCAATATCAATTTATCCTAATCCTAACAAAGGAGCATTTATAATTGACTTTAATGATTTTGAAGGTAAACTACAATACAGTATTTATGACTCTAAAGGAAGCATTATTCTTAATGATGAATTTATCAGTTACGGAAACAAACAAAAAGAAATAAATCTTGATATTACATCGGGCATTTACTTTATTAAACTTGTAAGTAACGATAATGTAATTATTGAAAAAATAGTTGTAAAATAATACTGTACGGATTTTGTTTACAGGAAAATTTTTATTCCTTGTATATTAAATACTTTTTTCGGATTTCTTTAAATTCGGATAATTGAGGTTCCCACGATGCTCTTATTTGTTCTTCACTTACCTGATTTTTGATTTGTTTTCTTAATTCGCGATTTCCGGCAAGAAGGTCAAAAAAATTATTTTTTAAGAAGAAATTATTTTTATCGGGAAACAATTCATAAGTTTTAATTAAAAGCGACAAATTGAGTTTTGCATTATCCGAATCTTCAAAAAAATCGTTATTCATGCTTAAATCAAATCCATAACATAATTTGCCGTTTAACTTGGGGTTTTGAGCTCCGGGTTGAGGAGAAGGCGTAAAGCTGTAATTTATATTTTCGACATTTTTAAGCCCGGGATGCCCGATTACCTGAAATTGTTTATCGGTCCCTCTTCCTATGCTTAAAACCGTTCCTTCGAAAAAACAAAGAGAAGGATACAATTCTATGGCTCTTTTATTTGGCAGATTAGGAGAAGGTTTTACAGGCAAGTCATATTTCATTTGATGAGAATAATTTTTATTCGGAATTACTGTTAAATCACATTGAATTCCGTTTGCCAGCCATTTTTCTCCATTGAGCATTTTTGCATACTCGCCTATTGTCATGCCGTAAACTACGGGGACGGGATGCATTCCCACAAACGATTTAATTATAGAAGTGTCTAATACGGGACCGTCGATATAATATGCATTGGGATTCGGTCTGTCAAGGACTATAAGGGGAATATTATTTTCGGCACAAGCTTCCATAACATAATGGAGTGTTGATATATATGTATAAAATCTGACTCCGACATCCTGTAAATCAAAAATAATTATTTCAACATTACGCAATTGTTGCTGAGTTGGTTTATTATTTGCTCCATATAACGAAACAATAGGAATGCCTGTTTTTTCATCAAAACTGTCGCCAATTTTTTCCCCTGCATCTGCAATGCCTCTAAATCCGTGCTCCGGGCAAAAAATCTTAACTAATTCTACACCTACGCTCAATAATGTATCAACAAGATGAGTGTCGGCTACAAGCCCTGTCTGATTTGTAAGAACGGCAACTTTTAATCCCGATATCAGATGAAGATAATCATCAGTCCTTTCTGCACCGGGGATTATTTCTAATTTCTCAATATTTTCATTGCTGTTTTTTCCCCTGTTTTTATTATTGGCATCATTACTGTTTGAACATGCAAAAACAATGTATATAAATATTGATAAAAAAATAATCCTGTTCATAATATTTTCTTTTATTGTTTATCTGTATCCTACAATTTTATAAATGATAAAACCGCTTACTTCACGAACTAATATAGTCCATCTTTGCAAAGCCCCCGCCTTTGGAACAATTAAATGATGCAATTCATATTTTCTGTTCCCTGCATACCTGTCCGTAACAAATTGGTCAAATTTAAAACCTTGTTTTTTGAAACATCCCGCTGCACGCCTCATGTGAAACGCACTTGTAATTAAAAGATAAGTATCATTATTTTCTTCCGGCTTTAAAATTTTTGCTGTTTCAAGTGCATTTTCATAAGTATTTTTTGATTCGGATTCTATTAAAATATCTTCTTCGGGAATTCCGATATGTATCAGATAATCTTTTAAAAGAATCGCTTCTTTATTTTCCTGGTCAAAAAGTAATCCGCTTCCACCTGTAATAAAAATTTTAGTAATTATCCCTCTTTTGTACAAATCCAAAGTCTGAAAAATCCTGTCTGCGGAGCGTAAAAAATTAATCCTTTCATATTTGCTGTCATAAGTAATCATCCCTGTTAGAACAATTCCATAGTCATAATTTTCTTTTAATTCGCTTATCTGCACGGCATTAATTTCCCATGAACGCATAAATTCATCCTGAATAAAAGGATTGGTAAATAATATTAATAATATAAATGCAATTATCCGTAATTTTCGCTTTCGTGAATTGTTTTTAATTATAATTGATATAATAAGCAAAGCCATTATCCAAACCAATGGCGCCAGTATATAATGTAATATTTTAGAGAGTATGAAAAACATAATTTATTTAATCTGATTCTTCATTTAATAGCAAACGTATTCTGGATTCTAATCCCGCAAAGGAATCATTAATAAAATTTACCGTAATTTCCTTATACGTTTGATTTATACTTCTGGGTCGCCTTCCCGTTTTTCTATATAAATGTTTCTCGGTAATCATATTTTCCACCTTTAAATGACGCCCTTCAAATGTTTTAAAGCTGATATTTTTCATTTCAATACTGTAGCGTCCGTCCCAACACTGAATTTTAAATGCAAAAAATAATATTTCTTCTTCGCCGGTAACTGCATATTTCACATCAACTTTAATATGCCCCTCTCCTGCTAATATGTATTCAACCGTATCCTCAATTTGAAACAAATTTTTCACATGCCTGAATCTGTTCATTACCCACAGGCTTGCATTTGTAAATAAATATTCAGCCGAAGCACCTTCTACATCCACAACTTCAGAAAAAACAACTACCCCATTTTCGTTGGCATTAATCGGCTCATCCGCAGAATAACCTGTTTTACTCTCCTCCTGAGAATTTGCAAATACTACAAAACTTGCAAATAAAAATAATAACAATGATTTCTTCATACTAAATATTTTTAATAATAATGGCAAATTTACTAATAAATCTAAAAAAGCAATTTAATTGAGAAAACTTTCGCACATAATTTTCAGAATAAAAAGAGACTCCTATTCCCCAATGTATGCCCCAACCGAAATTTTCCTCAGGTTTACTATGCCAATTCTGACCAACCATCCAAGATAATCCATAAACTACAGGTTTATAAGCTCCCCAAAGCTAAGCAAACTTAAATAACCGTATCTGTATAACCAAAGCTTTTGGCAATTTTATTTTGCTTCTACATTATAATGTTTTGTCATATACTAAAAAAATTTATATTTTTATTTATATAAAAAAGTATTATTTTTATATCGTTTTTCAGACAATTT
>SLSH01000331.1 GCA_007130555.1 Bacteroidales bacterium | reverse complement strand
TTAAAGTGTTTTATTATTATATTTTATATATTACATGACAAAACTTTTATTTTTTACAAAAATGCAGGATAATAAAAGTTTTGTCATGTGCTAAAATCTCAAATAAGTAAGATAAATAGCTTAGAAATTTGGTTTAAGTTTATAATTCTTATAGAAATTATCAATAATTTCAACAGCTTCTTCGGCTTTGTCAACCAAACTGAAAAGATTTATGTCTTCGGGGCATATGTTTTTTTCTTTCAGTATCACATTTTTAATCCATTCAATTAGTCCTTCCCAGTATTTTGAGTCCATAAGTATTATCGGGAATTTTTCGATTTTAAATGTCTGTATTAAAGTAAGAGCTTCGAATAATTCGTCAAATGTACCGTATCCACCGGGGAATACAATAAATCCTTGGGAATATTTCATAAACATTACTTTACGAACGAAAAAATAGTTAAATGTTACTAACTTATCAGCGTCAATAAATTTATTCGGGTCTTGTTCGAATTCTAATTTTATATTTACTCCGGCAGATTTTCCTTTTCCTTTTTTTGCTCCTTTATTTGCTGCTTCCATAATTCCGGGACCTCCTCCGGTAATTACTCCGTATCCTTTTTGTGTCAGTAAAAATGCTGTTTTTACTGCTAATTTATAATAAGGATGTTCGGGCTTGGTTCTTGCCGAACCAAAAACAGAGACACAGGGACCTATTTGGGCAAGATGTTCGTAGCCACTTACAAATTCCCCCATAATTTTAAAAATTGACCAAGAATCATTTGATTTAATTTCCGACCAGTTTTTTTCTTTGAAATTGTTATTAGAGTCTTTCATGTTTTTATTTATTTATTACAAAGGTAAATAAACATTCTTAAATATTTATAAAAAAATCTAAACTTTATAGTTATGATACTCCATATATTTTATAAGAGCAAGTCCTAATTCTTTTGCACTTTTAAATCTGTGATCAATGCCTGTTTTTACAATTTCGGTTTTTTCATGTTTCGAATAATACCTAGAAGATTTTATAAACTCTTTTTTTGCACAGGCTTTTTTAATAATATCAAACATACTGTCTTCGATATTATGAGAATTATTAAGAGGAGTTGAGTATTGCATTCTTTTTATATAAAAATTATTTTTTTGTTCGCTCATCAGGTGTTTTTTTGCAATTGTTTCGTATAAAACCATTCCCATACTGTAAATGTCGCTTTGCGGACCTACAAGATTTTCTAAGTTTAGTATTTGTTCAGGACTTGCATACAGTAATCTAAAAGTTTTGTGTTCTTCCCAATACGAGAACATTGAGCTATAATTTAATTTTATCGAATCCAGATCGGTTAGTTTTACTTCCGGTTCATCAAAATTCGGTCGTCCGTTATAATAATGATAAATCAGAATATTTTCGGGACAAATATTACAATGACAGATTTTATTGGTATGCAAAAATTCAAGTGCAATTAAAGTTTGAATTATTATTTTTATAAAGAATATATCATATTTTGTATGTTTTAGTTGTCTGTTATAAATTAAATCTTTTAGTGTAAAATGTTCGTAGTATTCCTGTATAAGTATTATATTTTGTCCTTCAATTATAATATCATAAGTTTTTGTAATATTTTCATGTTTTAGTAATTTAGATGCTTCTATAAGTAAATTTATTTTTTGAGGATTTATTTTGATGACTTCGGGATTTAAAAATCTACAGATAACTTTTTCTTTGTTATCAACATTTAACCCCATAAATTCGGTTGAAAATTTATTTGCATTTATTACCGTATCCTTTTCGTTTGGAAAATAGATGTAATTACCATTTTCTCCTTTTATAGGAAATGCTTTCATTAGTATTAAGTTATTTTCTGAATTCGTCTCTTGCTCTTCTGCCCCAGTGGTCATCGGCTTCTGTCTGGTCAAAATCATAGATTATATTATCTCTACCGTGTAACATTCTTTCCCAGTTAGGATTTTTGATTTCTCCGGTAAGTTCGGAATGTAATAATGTATAATCTTCCTGACCAAAAGAAGGATTGTAAAAAACAAATCTTTTATTTCTTTCATTTGCAATTTCTGTATAATGCCAAATTTCGTAAGGATAAGCACTGGGTTCATGTTTTGATATATAAACACTGCCGGGTGTTCCATACTGTAAATATACCCTGCCCCTGTCGGTTTGATAACCTTTACTTATAAAAGTAGTGTATGATGCATTTACAAAATCAACTTGTTCTTTATATATCATCCATGACCTGTTGGGGTTTGCCGGGTTTCTTGCAAGCCAAAAATTATAAAAGTAGTTTTGTAATGATTCTTTAGATGAAATATTCATTTGGTGGTCAATAAAAAAAACTTCATGGCTGTTAGCAATCGGACGTAAGGAAGAAATATATTTTCTTAATGAATCTTCTGAATTTATAGTACCCGGAAAAACATTTTTAAACTCAAAATCACTGAGTCTTTTTATGTCATCTTCCGATTTTTCAGTTATACTGCTTCTTTGAAAGAAAAACTCTTTTGATTTAAGTAATTTATTTTCACGGTCACGTATTTCCAAAATTAAATTATAATTCCCCGAAGCAAGACTTTCGATATTTAATTCCCCGATAAAAGGATTGATAGACCCGGGCGAGAATCTTCGGAACCTGCTTATATTATCAATTTCTAAACCTGTTTCGAATTTTTCGATATAATATCTTAAGATAAAATCATCTTCTATGGATTTATCGGAATTATAAATTTCTACATAGAACATTAAGCTATTCATGTTTTGAGGATAAAAATTTGAAATATACGGAATCATGTTATAATTGTTTTTTGTAGTTATTGATTCAGACTCACTAAGCACTGCTTGTTCTATCAGTTGAATATCGCTGAATTGCAGGTCTTCGGAATTATAGCCTATTTCAATAAAATCCATAAATGTAATTTCGGGTTTTCCGGAGTTAATATCGTTTATTGATAATTTTACATTATATATACCATTGCTTAAACTATACCGTTGCTGGTCAATAAAGTTGGGTTTTGATTTTGACGTATCGGATATTTCAGGACTTTTAAAAAAATACTTGTCAGCCATTCTTATTTCATCATTTTTTTGAAAAAATACGGTTATTTCAAATTCAGACTGGAAATTGCCGTTCTCGTTTTCAACAAAAACCACAGAATTACCGATAAAACTTAAATATGTTTCAAGGTACGGACTCGTTGGTGAATTAAAATTAGCATTCATAAAATAAATTTCAGGACTTTGTGTATAAGTCTGAAATCCTATAAGTATAAACAATAATACAGAAAATACTTTTATCATTTTTTTAAAATTACAAATTTGCACTAATATACATTTTTTTTATGAATTACGACATAAAATAACTGATTTTTTCTTTTAGTTTTTCAAATATATGAGAATTTGCCACAATAATTTCTTTTCCGAACAGGTAATTATTCCCACCTTTAAAGTCACATACTTTGCCACCCGCTTCTTCAATTATAATTACTCCTGCAGCCACGTCCCACGGGTTTAATGAATATTCATAAAATCCGTCAAATCTTCCGCATGCTACATAAGCGATATCAACTGCGGCAGAGCCCAGCCTTCTTATTCCCTGCGTATTTTGCGTAAGATATTTCAGTAATTCCAGATATTTATCTAATTTTTCAAAATCATCATAGGGGAATCCTGTTGCCAGAAGAGAATCTGTAAATGATGATTTGTCCGAGACTTTTATTTTTTTATCATTCAAAAATGCTCCGCCGTTTTTGTAAGCATAAAAACATTCGTCTAATCCTATTTCATAAATAACTCCGAGAATTATGTCATTATCTTTCATCAAAGCGATACTAACAGAATAAGGAAAAAATCCGTGAATAAAATTTGTTGTGCCGTCTAAAGGGTCTATTACCCATTTATAATGTTCGCCCTGATATTCTACTGATTTTTCTTCAACTATAAATCCTGCTTCGGGGATTAGCGGTTTTAATTTTTCGATTATAAAAAGTTCCGCCGTTTTATCAACATAACTGACATAATCATTTATGCCTTTTTTTTCAACATCCGAATATTTAAAATCTTTTGTGTTTTCTCTTATTAAATCTCCCGCAGATTTGCTGATTTTTACTACTTGTTGTGTTAATTTATTTAAGTCCATAAAATATTTTTTAAATTGTTTTTCCGAGCATTTTTTTGCTATTTATAAAATCTGCTATTTCTATATCAACGATTTTATTGATTAATTGTTTTTTATATTCGGTTTCAATCTGAATATAATTTTCGGAAAATCCTGTTATTTTACCGTTTTTATTATATGATTCAAAGAGTACTTTTGTTTTATGTTTCAAATGTTTTTTTAGAAAATTATGATGTTTTATTTCTGATATTTGTTTTAAGATATTTGCTCTGTTCCTTTTAATAGTAGGAGAGGGCTTTGGTGTATTTTCAAGGGCTTTTGTGTTTTCACGTTCCGAATAAGTAAAAACATGAATAGAAGAAATATTAATTGATTTTAAAAACATTACGGATTCTTCAAAATATTCTTCTGTCTCTCCGTTAACACCTGCAATTACATCTATCCCGATAAACGCATGAGGGATTAATTTATTTATTAGTTCAATTTTATGTTTTACAAGTGCAGTATCATATTTTCTTTTCATAATTTTCAGCATATTATCGCTACCCGATTGTAAGGGGATATGAAAATGAGGCATTAATTTAGGATTATTTGCAATTAATCTGATAATTTTATCATCTAATAAATTCGGTTCTATACTGCCAAGACGAAATCTTTTTATTTTATCTGTTTTGCATAGTTCTTGCAGTAGTTCATAAAAACTTTCGCCTGTGCTTTTACCGAAATCACCGATGTTAACACCCGTAATTACAATTTCTTTAATATTTTCCGATGCAATAATATCTACTTGTTTAATTGTCTCTTCAATACTCTGATTTCTGCTTTTTCCCCTTGCATAAGGAACTACACAATAAGAACAAAAATAATCGCATCCATCCTGAATTTTTAAAAATGCCCTTGTTCTGTTGCCTATATTAAAGGAAGGAAAAAAAGAATTCATTTTTTTATAAGGAGTATGAAATGTTTGAACTCTTTTTTGCTTTTCTATTTTTTTGGTTATTTTTTTAATTTCATTTTTATTATTAATTCCGATAATATAATCAACTTTAAATTTATTTTTGATTTCATCCGGATTTAACTGAGCATAACAACCGGTTGCAATAATAATTGCATCAGGATTATTTTTTGTTGCCCGCGAAATGGCATTTCTGCTTTTTTTATTTGCATTTGCCGTAACCGAACAGGTATTTATTAAATAAATATCTGCTTTTTCGGAAAAAGTACGCTTTTTAAAATTCATATTATCAAAATATTGCATTATAGCGGAACTTTCCGAAAAATTCAGTTTGCATCCAAGAGTATATATAGCGTATGTAACAGCTTTTATTGTCATTAAAAAATACAATTATAATATTCGGTAAAATTAGACTAAATATAATAAAATTACAACTATATAAATTGTATTTTAGTACATGGCAAAACTTTTCAAAAGATTTATGACTACTGATTTTTGCCACGGAAACACAAAAGCACGGAATTACACAGAACTATTCCGTGAAATTTAGTGTTTTTGTGGCAGGATTATTATTGCAAAATTCTCATATAAAGACAGTTATTTTGTTCAAATAATTAATCACATAAAGTTTTGTCATGTACTAAAAAATTGTATATAATAATCATGGCTTAAATTTTGTTTATGCTAAATTAATTTTATATTTGTGTTTTGTAATTTTATCTAAAAAAATGAAAAAAATATTTTCTACAATTCTGATAATCAGTATGCTGGTGTCGTGTGTGATTGCACAGGTAGAAATTAAAATATCAAATAAAAAAACTGTGATTGACGGTAAAGAATATTTTTTGCATACGGTAAGCAGGGGAGAAACTCTTTATTCAATCAGCAGAGCATATAATGTTAAAATTGATGATATCCGCAGTGCCAATCCTGATATGGGAGAGAGTTTAACTATTAATAAAGTATTACGAATTCCCATACCACCACCCGAAGAAGTTGACAGGTCAAAATATATTGTACATGTAGTAAAGTCGGGGGAAACTTTATATTCTTTATTAAGGAAATATGAAGTAAGCGAAGAAGAGTTTTATGAACATAATTCTGGTTTGGAAAAAGGCTTTGTTTTAAGTATTGATCAATTGTTATTTTTTCCGAGAAAATCTGATGATAAAGAAATAAAAACTTCGGTTGAAGAGATAGAGACAGTTAAAGGAAGGGATACTGTCAGATTTATTTATCATAAATTAAAAGAAGGCGAAACAATATATGCATTGTCTAGAAAGTATGATGTTCCGAGACTTCAGATTTTAAGTGCCAATCCGGGAATTGATGAAAATAACTTATCTGTAGGTCAGGAAATAAAAGTTCCAAGAGTAGAAGGATTTACTGCAAAAGATAAACAAAATATAATAGATAGCCTTGCCATGGTAAATTTTTACTTAAAGCCTCCTAAAAGGGTTGATACTGTAAAATTTGTAGAAGATGAAGTAATAATTCCCTGTGATTCTTTATTGTCGGAAATTACAAGACCTGTCGTAAATATAGTTGTATTGTTGCCTTTTGAAGCAGAAAGCAATATGGAGCAATTATTAACTCAAAAAAGAACCAATAGAGAATTACAGATAATGCCGATATCTCAAACTATGGTAAATTTTCTTTATGGTTGTTTAATTGCTTTAGACGAGTTTTCCGATTCAGGAGTTGAAATTAATTTTAATATTTATGACGCAGGAAGTACAAATACAGTGATTAATAAATTGATTGAAGACGGTACTATTGATAATGCCGACTTAATTATCGGACCGGCATACAGAAGTCAAATAGTTTATCTTGCAGAAAACCGGAAATCAAAAAATACAATTATTATTCTTCCGTTTACAAGCGATAACAGTTATGTGGAAAATTACGAAAATGTTTTTATGGTCAGAACTTCTTCTTTTTATCAGAGAAAAGCAATAGTTGATTTTGCCGTAACATATTCCGATAAAAACTATCTGATAGTGTATGAAAATACGGAAGAAAATATTCATACAGCCAATCAATATCTTAATGAAATTAAAGACAAATCCGCTGATGCAGATGTAAATAAACTATTATTTGATGAAACCGAACTCGTAGGACTTAGTAATCTTTTAGATGATGATAAAGAAAATGTAATAATATTTACTTTTTCGGGAGAATATAAAGCGTTTAGAATATTTACACAATTATATCCTCTTCAGGAATATAACATCAGTATATTGGGTAATAAATCATTTCTTGATTACGAAACAATTGACCCGAAGTATTTTTTGGATAATAATTATGCTTATCATTCTTCAATAAAAATTGATTATTCAGACCGGAAAGTTAAAGATTTTATTACAGGTTACAGAGAAGAGTTTTTGTCCGAACCCGATGATTACAGTTTTATCGGATATGATATAGTAAATATATTTACACACGGGTATATGTATTATGGTAATCAGATATCAAATTGTATAAACTTTGAAAATAATAACAAAGCTTTGACGGGTAATATTATTTTTTCGCGTGAAAAAGATTTTGCAAATAAATAATAAAAAAAAAAAAAAATATACATATACAAACTATTGGAAGATTATAATTTTAATATAATTTATCCCACAAAATATTTACCTGTAATAACTGAAGAAAACGAATAAATTCAGAGGATTTAGACAGTTTATCTGATTTTACTAACTTCTCTTTTTAGATTTTTATATTTTTCTTTCTGCTCTTTAATGGCTTTTTCTTCGTCTTTTATAGCTTTTTCAAGGTCTTTGATTTCTTCTATATTTCTTTCTATTCTTCTTTTATAATTTTCATTATCTTTTTCCAGGTCTTCTTTCTTTTTTACCGTTCTGTCAAAACTTCTTTCCTGACGTTTTAGTATTTTTTCTTCCTCGTCAATCAGATCTTTGTAAGCATCTTGAGTAAGTTCTACTGAAAAGTTTCTTAATATTTTTTTTGCTTCCTCTGCTTCTTTCGGATGTAAATTTGATGATAAATATGCTCCTCCCAAATCAAATGCTACGGCAAGTTCAACAGAATTATCTTTTTTTGACTCTGAAACTTCTGCATAAATATTTATAGGTCTGTCGCTGATAGGCTTAAGAATTGTGCCTTCTCCTTCTACTCTGTTACGCCTGCCTGATGTTTTTGCATCATTACTTCTTAGGTACTTATTGAATTCTCTGGCAACATTTCTTTCGCTAACTTGATAAATAGTAACAGTAAAACAATTGTTTCTGCCATCTCCTATTTTTTCGGTTGATTCTTTAACAGTTATTTTCTGAGAAAAAACAAATACATAACTTAAAATAAAAACCAATAAAAAAATATTTTTTTTCATAACAGTATTTTTAAAAAATTAGAAAATCATAACAAATTTAATATGCAATAATACAAAATATTTTTTTTATTACTGCTTTTTTATTATAATTGTTTTAAAAAAATAGATGTATCGTTCTAAAATACAAATATCAATAATTTTTTTATTACTTTCGTTAGTTATTAATGCTCAGGTGTTGGAGTCTGATTTTTCCAATAGCTTTAGCCGTTATGGTTTCAGATTTTATACGGGAAAAATTGTTGCTCACGCCAAAGATGTTGAAAATACTTCGGGTTCTGTTCCTTATGCATTGGAATTAGAATATTCAAAAAGACATACAGGTTTAAAAACATGGAATTTATGCCGTTGTTATCCTACAACAGGATTTGTATTTGCATATAAAAATTATGATAATAAAATTCTAGGTTACGGATTTCATTTATCATATTTTGTTCAGTATCATCTTTTGCAAAATACACGGATTAGCCCGGCTATCAGAGGAACAGGCGGAATAGAATATAACAGCAATCCTTATCATAAAATAAATAATCCTGATAATCAGTCGTATAGCATGCATATTAATTTTTATTTACAGATAGCTTTAAATTTTGATATTAGGATAAATGAATTATTATTTGCCGATGTTTCATTGGGTTTTAATCATATATCCAACGGAGGTTCAAAAGCTCCAAATCGTGGCATAAACTGGCCTTCGATAGGTGCGGGAATACATTATTCTCCGGATTTTTCTCCGATAAAAAACAGAACTGAAGTTCTGCCGGAGTCGGCATCAGACAAAAAATGGATAAAACGAATGGAAATATATTTCTCAAGAATATCAGAAACATTTGACGAAAAAGAAAGATTTATGATTTATGGAAGTGAATTTCTAATTGGCAGAAGTCCTAATAATCTTAATTTGATTCTGGCAGGTGCCGAATGGAACCTTGATATGAGCAGTAAAAGAAGAATTGAATATTACGAATATGATGATAACCCCCATAGATTTAGTGTTTTATCAGGACATGAGTTTATTATGGGTTCTTTCGGATTCAGCCAGAAAATAGGAGTTTATTTATATGATAATTTAAAACTAAACAGTTTGTGGTATCATAAATGGGGAATTAATTACAAACATAAATCAAATGCAATTATAGGAGTAGAAGTTAAAGTCCACAGGCATGTTGCAGAGTTTGTGAGTTTTAAAATAGGATTTCAAATATAATATCAATAAATGGTTCTATCACTATTTTAAGGGTATAAGGTAAAGGTTATGAGGGGATAAGGGGATGGGGTATAAGGTATAAGGGGTCGTCCCATATACCCTTATACCCATATACCCTTCCTATAACTTCCCCTAACATCATAAGCTAAAACTTTTATTAAATTTGTGGTAGTACCAAATAAATTAAATATCGTATTTTATAAATTTTAGCAAATTCTCTTATTTAAATGTATATGATAGACAACTATTTTATTTATTTTTCGTCATTATAATTGAAAAGTATAACAGAAAGAAAGTTAGTAAATTTAAAATAATTTTACAACAATGAAATTTTCAGTATTAAAAAACATCTTTTTAAAATTTTTATTAAGATATTTTCTTGATAATATTTT
>SLSH01000355.1 GCA_007130555.1 Bacteroidales bacterium | reverse complement strand
CCTCGACACGTGGAGGCAGGTTCTACGCGACACGGGCTTCGAACTGCACGAGGGGCGGTACAGTCCGGGAGATGACGAGTACCCGGATTTCACATGCGTCAAGACGGAATGAGGGCCGAACCATGCCCTGCTGCGTACGTCCCGACCGCGCCGCCGCAGAGGGCTAGCGTTCGCAGAGGAATAAAGAGAAAAAAGATTGTTGAGGACAGAATTTGGAGTGCGGCGACCTGGCGCCGCTTTGATCGGCGGGACCTGGCCCGCCAACCGGGTTGCCGCGCGCCAGGTCGCGCGAAACAGAGCGGCGAGAGCTCGCCGCACTCCAAACCGGATGGCACACATCAACCAACGAACGAACGTGGACAGGAAAAAAACTGCGAACAAGACAAATGGAGGATATTGTCGCGAAGCCGCGCCAAATCCTCATTTGCAACGTTGGTGTAAAAAGACCGTTGCATACATGACAAATATAGGCTACCTTTGACTCTCATGTGTAATTTATTCAAAGCTGGAGGCAGAGCATGCCGGTCATATCGATGTTCTACGGGATCATCGTCCATCTGTATTTCAAGGACGACAAGCGGCACAAGAAACCGCATATTCATGTAACCTACCAGTCGTCAGAAGCCGTGTTGGCCCTGCCCGATGGCAATATCTTGGAAGGATCGTTGCCCAGCAACAAGATGAAGCTCGTACAGGCATGGATGGAAATCCATTGCGACGAACTGCTTGCCGACTGGGACTTGGCTGTCAGCGGGCAGCAGCCGTACAAGATCGAACCTTTGAGGTGAAAATATGAGCCCAAGAGTCCAAGAAGTCACACCAACGGACGACTATAAGCTCAGGCTCGTGTTCACGAATGGCGAGACAGGAATATACGACTGTTCCTGTCTGCTTGGCTTCGGCGTGTTCAAAGAACTCAACGACATCAACTACTTCAAGTCAGCCAGTGTTGCATACGGCACGGTGACGTGGCCACACGAGCAGGACATTTGCCCGGACACACTGTACCTTGACTCCGAACGTCACTGCCGGACACCAACAAGAGAATTGAGCGCGACTTCGGGATAGCCGCGCCGCTACGCTCTGCGGCCACCCCGAAGCGGCTCAAGGCTGACGTTGGTCTGCAACGGAAGGATATGCGGGGATGTATGACATTGCAGAATTTGTAGCGTCAGTTCGGGAAATCGTGGCGCGACACGAACTGGGCAAACCCGGAGCGTATTGTCGCTGGAACTGGCAGAAGCCGGGGCAGAATCGGGATTTGCAGCTAAACCCATACGGTTGTGCGGATGCCGCGAACATCCTTTACACAATTGGCTGTTTCCCTCAAGACCCTAATGAACGTCAGATGTGGGTTCTCGCACTGCGGACTCTTCAGGATCCAGAAAGCGGGCTCTTTCGCGAATCTACGCATCACGAAATCCACACCACGGCGCACTGTATTGCAGCCTTGGAGATCTTTGATGCTCACCCTGAACATCCGCTACAAGGGCTTTCCAAGTATCGGGACGTCAAAGCCATGGAGGATTTCCTGGAGCAATTGGACTGGCAACGGGATCCATGGAGAGAGTCACACAAAGGAGCCGGAGTCTATGCCGCGATGGTCCTTGCCGGGGAGGTCTCCACAGAATGGCAGAATCGGTACTTTGCGTGGCTATGGGAGAACGCGGACCCGGAGACGGGTTTCTTCAGGAAGGGATGCGTCTTCCCCGTGGGCAAGCCGCCATCCCTTTTTCCTCATCTGGCGGGTACGTTTCATTACCTCTTCAATCAGGAGTATACTCGCAGGCCCCTTCGTTATCCCCAGGCGATGATCGACACCTGCCTCAACCTTTTCAGCCATGGCGCTTTTCCTTTGGCCAAGAGTGTTGGTTTTGCGGAAATCGATTGGGTGTTCTGTTTGACCCGCAGTCTTCGGCAATGTGGCCATCGGCACGGCGACTGCCTGACTGCGCTGGCGACGTTTGCGGGCGAATATGTGCCCTTCCTTCTCGGCCGCGATCCAAAGACCGATGAGGGTCTGAACGATCTCCACATGCTCTTCGGGGCGGTCTGTTGTCTTGCGGAGTTGCAGACGGCCTTGCCGGGACAGATCAAGACGGAACGCCCGCTCAAGCTTGTATTGGACAGAAGGCCCTTCATCTAAATGATAGAGGTCGGCACGAGAAGAACGCCGAACCAAGCGCCGGAGGATACGTCGCTTCGCGCCGATCCTCAGCGCTCACGTTCGCATAGGAAATGACTTGACATGTGTCCTGTATTTGGACACTGTTTGACCATTATGAAATACCGCGTGATCCTCTCGCCACAAGCCAGATCGCATTTTCATGGTTTATGCGCCTATGATCGTGCCAAGGTGCGCGACGCCATTGACCACCATCTACAGCATGCGCCAGATTCAGAAAGCAAAAGCAGGGTCAAACGGTTGAGAGGCATGCGCAAGCCGCAATATCGGCTGCGCGTCGACAACGTGCGCGTCTTTTACGACATTGACAACATGACGGTGGATGTGCTCGGCATTGTGGATAAAGCGCATGTCGAGCAATGGCTTTCGGAAAAAGGAGAAACGATATGAAACAGGTAGCGTTTGCCGAAGTCAAGAATCATCTCTCGAGATATCTTGTCGAAGCCGGAGACGAACATATTGTCATCACCAAGCATGGCAAACCGGCGGGTGTGCTTCAAGGATTTTCAACCGAAGACGATTGGTTCGATTACCGCCTTGAAAACGACCCTAGGTTTTTGAACAAGATCAAGGAGGCGAGAGCCGGAATCCAAGCAGGAAAAGGATGGGCATGGGAAGACGTAAAGGAAGAAGACCATCTGCGAACCAGCAGATCCACCGTACCCCACAAGGCGCGCGGACGCGCCTCGCGGGTCCGGTGATCTGCGCCGTTCGAATGGAGAAGAAGATGGCAAGACCCAATATCCTGTATATTCTGGCCGACGACTTAGGCTGGGGAGACCTAAGCCTTCACGGCTCGCGGATACGTAGCCCTAAGGCGGGCTGTCGCCCGCAACCCAGAGGTCAGAGGACAGATGTCAGAAGTCAGAAATTAAGAAACTGACCTCCGACCTCTGTCCTCTGACCTCTTGGCCTGGATTACCGTGAAATGCCTCGCTAATTTTTCTTGTTTTTTACAGCAGAACAGTTTGATTAAGGCACTAACGGGTGCGCTCGATTTTTGGAAACCTTTAGCGCATGGCCAGGCCGCCGTCCACGCGCAGGACTTCGCCGGTGATGTAGGCGCCGGTATCCGAAACCAGCGCGATCACGGCGGCGGCGACTTCGTCCGGCGTTCCGAACCGGCCCATGGGAACGCGATCCAGCATGGCGCGGCGGCGGCTGTCCGTCATGCCGGCCAGCAGCTCGGTTTCGATGACGCCGGGCGCCAGCGCGTTGACCGTGACGCCCGAGGCGGCCATTTCACGAGCGACAGTTTTGGTCAAGCCGATCATCCCGGCCTTGGCGGAAGCGTAGTTGGCCCGCATCATGTCGCCCAGCAGCCCGGCATCCGAGGCGATATTCACGATGCGGCCCCGTTTCGCGCGCGCCATGGATTTCGACAGGGCCTTGATGCAATGAAACGCGCCTTTCAGGCACGTGTCCAGAACCGCGTTCCATTCCTCGTCGGTCATGAAGGCGACAGGCTTGTCGCGAAGGATGCCGGCGTTGTTGACCAGGATATCGATCGGGCCCAGCGTTCGGGCGACGGTATCGGTCATAGCCTTGACCGCAGCGAAGTCGCGGACATCGGCTTGGACGGCCATGGCGCGACCGCCGTTGCGGGCGACGAGGGCCACGACTTCGGCGGCGGCGTCCGCGCGTTCGCGGTAGTTGACGGCCACGGCTGCGCCCTGCCGCGCCAGCGCCAGGGCGATCGCCCGGCCAATGCCGCGTGATCCGCCCGTGACCAGCGCCGTTCGATCCTGCCATGGTCCGTTCATGATGGCTGTCCTTATGAAACAATCGTTCTCGTCGTCGTACTCTATCTTTTAAGGCCGCGTTCTTGGTTCTTCGCGTTCGCTTGCGCCGTAGGACCGACTTTCAGTCGGTCTCTTGATGGGCGGACTGAAAGTCCACCCTACGTTTTTTTTCTTAAGGCGGCGGAGCCTCAAACAGATCTGACACCTGACACCCGAAACCTGACACCGTTTCTATCCCGCTGTCATTCTCTTTTGCCGCTCCACGAACGCACGAACACACGAACACACGAACGAACGAACGCACGTTCAACGTTCCACTTCCCCTTGTTCGCCTTGCGCGGTCAACCAGTTCGCCAGCGTTTTCTCGTCGATCCGTTCGGCGGCCAGTTCCCGCGCGACGGCTTTCAGGTCGATGCCCTTTTCGCGCGCCAGCCGCCGGGCGGCGGGTGTGGCGCGCACTGTTCCGCCTGCGGTTGCGCGTTCGGGCTCGGGGCTCCGTTTCGTCAGCGCGGCGGCCGGCCGGTCGCCGCGCAACGCGTCGATCTTGTTCCGGTTCCACGTCGCGACATCGGGCAGAGGCTCGTCGGGCGGGCCGACCAGGGCGATGACGTATCCGACCGGCAGCACGCTTTTTTCACGCGCCAGAATCTTGCGCACAACGCCTGCGACCGGCGCGTCCATCTCGAAGACCGCCTTGTCGGTGGTCAGTTCCGCCAGCGGCTCGCCTTTGGCAACAGCCTCGTTTTCGCTTTTGAACCAGCGTGTTACGGCGACCTCCCCGATGTTCGCGCTCGGCTTTGGAATCTTGACTTTCGCGATCATGGTCCGTTTCCTAGGAGAATTGAGAATGCTTTACCGTTTATCGAATGCCGCGCGCGCGGTCAATGGTTTTCAGCGCCTTTGGGCGGGTTGTGCGGTTGTTCCGTGGCGGCCGCGATTCTTCCCAGCGGAATGCTTATGGGATAGGTGCCGTTGCCGGCACGGTCGAGGACCCGGACGTTCATCCATCGGTTCAGCGTGTCGCCCGGAAATGCGTTCGCCGGGATCAGGGTCGGCGCGCGCAGGGCGTGGTCGCCCAGACTCCAGACGGGGCTGTCGATCCCGCTGGCGTCGTAGGCATGGATGCCGATTTCGTGTTGCGCGTTCCATTCGGAAAAGATGAAACCGTTTCTCATTTGCAAACGGATCGGGGCTCCGGTGTCGTTTTCGGTGGAAAAGATTATCATATACAAGGGGTGGATTTCCCATTCCTCTTCGGGGATAACGTCCGCGACGATTTCGCGCATATCCAGAACAAACGAATGCCAGTCGCCGGGTTTCCAGCTTACGGGTTCGGACAGCGGGGCGGTGACGCCGTTGTTGTCCCGGTAGATGGCCGGGCCGTTGGCGCCGTTGAGGGGTATCCACACGAAATTCCGGTCGGGTCTGCGTCGGAACGAGACGAATACGCGCAGTTGTTCGGCGTTTTCGTCGGGGATTCTCAGTTGGAATGCCAAATACGGATGGCGCGCGATGCGCCAGCCGCCCTGATGGCGCAGGTGCGCGAAGAAGACGCCCGAATCGCCCTCGGTCGTGTGCTCGAAGTACGGGGCCTGATCCTGTTCGCGAACGACGTTTCGGGGTTGCCGGGAATCAAAGAACGTGTCTTGTCCCAGGAGTCTGTCCCAGTCGGTTGACCAGTAGACGTTGTTCGGATAGGTGACGGCCATGATGGTGGGCGGGGAGGTATCTCCGCTGAAATCCAGGCGCATGGGGACAACGGCGTCTTCGACCGGGTTGCCGGCGCCGTCCTGCAAACCCGAGACGCTCAGGGTGAAGGCGGCGCCGTCCTCGAGTTCCTGAATGCGGTCCTGAAAGACGAAGGACCAGTTCAGATGGATGCGCGACGATTCACGGCCGTGCCGGTACCAGGTGCCCATGGTGCGGGCGGCGTGATTGGGCCTGCCGGAGGGCGGGAGCGAGGGGTGTCTTTCGTCCGAGAAGGCTCGGGACAGGTCGCCGTAGCGTTCCGGCGGGATCGGTTCATCGTTCCATTTCAATTGCATTTTATCGAATTCGATGGGCGCCCCGTTTCCTGTTTGATAAGCGATTTCGAGCACGGGCCCGTTTTGTATGGGCTGGGTGGCGTCGATGAACTGGTACGACATGGCGGGCGGGTTGTTGACGAGCAGGAACGGAATGTCCGTCAGGGCGGATTCGCGGCCCGATGCGCTGCGCGCTTTCAGGAATACGCGGTGGATGCCGTCGGGCAGGCGCGCGGTGTCGGGGCTGACGGATTGGCGGTTGACGATGGTTTGCCAGTTCAGGCGGGCCAGCGTTTCGGCATCGAGTTCGCTGGCGGGCGTTTCGCCCGGATGCAGCGCCATGAGAACCTGGTTTACGCCATGAAAGGAGAAATAGTCGGGAACCAGGGTCAGCGGACGCCGGGCCGATACGGCCGGACCCCGAACAAGGTCGTCCACGTCCCATGTCGAGAACAGACCGGTTTGATCTTGGCCGTACTGCAAGGAGCCGAACACAATGTTGCCGGGTCGCATGGCGCGGCGTCCGAGCGGAAGGCTGCCCATGGCGTCGCTGACCATGCCGAACCAGGTGCGCCATGATCCGTCCGTGACGACCGTGTCGGTTCCCCTGACCGCGACGGCGTGGGGATGGTTCTCGCTCAGTTTGACGGGGGGGTGGGGGTAGCCCACCTGCATCGAGACGTTTGCCATGGGGGAGGCTCGGTATCGGAATTGCAGGAGCGGGCATTGCGAAAGTCGGCGCTGTCGCAAGAGCGACGCGCGCAGGTATGAGGACTGGCCGGCATTGGAGATGCGCAGGTAGCTGCCTTGCCGCGGATCGAGATGTTCCAGGCTGAAGACAGCCTCGTTTTGTCTCGGCTCCCGCAGCGGCTCGCGCGCTTCGAACGTTTCGAGGTCGGGGAACGTTTTGCCGAGTCCAAGCAGAACCGGATCGCCTTCGCGCGGCGCATCCGACCAGGGCAGCTCGAAGGCGAACGCCGCGTCTCCGATCCGAACGCCGACAGGGACCGCAGGCGTTTCCGTCCGGGTCAGGCCGGCAAGACGCGGGACGAGGACGATGCGTCGGCGGTCGCCTTCGCGCCAGGACTCCGCATTATGGTCGCCGATGCGGATGGCGGCGGACAGGAAGCGGCGGTCGAGCCAGTCGGCCGCATGCTCGATGCGTACGGCGTCGGGAACATCCGGATGCCACGCGGCCCGGATGTTCAGGTCGGCGGGCTTTGGCAGGTTGATCCAATGCCAATCGTGCGGCCATGCGGCGTCTGTTGCGCGGTGCGTCAGTTTCAGGCGGATTGCTCCGGCCGTGTCGATGCTGTCGATCAGGCCTTTCAGGTCGTTGACGGAAGCGCAGGTTCCCATCGAACGGGGCGGGTTGTCCGAGAGATCGGCCACCTCGACCGTGTCGCCCGGCAGGGCGCCGTCCACGCGCGGGGCATGAGTGCGGATTTCAGCAAAGCGGCGCACGGCATAGGCTTCGCCCGGTCCGTTGCCGAGCAGACCTTGCCGCACAAGGCTTGGTTTCAGATTGCCGAACCCGTCCACACGCGCCCACAATCGGCTTCCGCCGCTCAGGCCGATCTCCGTTTCGGTCGGCAGCCAGACCGTCACCCGCGTCCAGGGCTCGCGATCGCTCCAGTCTTCGGCGGGTTCCGTGCGGCTGGTCAGGGGCGTGGCTCCGGTTTTCTTGAAGTCGCCTTCCGAGAAATCGTCGCCGGAGAGATGATGGAAGCCGCGGGCCTTGACCGAGAATGCGCCGTTGCTTTCGAGGAAGCCCAGCGAGTAGTGGAAATTGAAGCGCGCGCCGGCCGTGCGCTTGACTTCAAACGTCCAGCCGGCCAGCTCGTCGTACAGGTCGGGCTGCAAAGCCGCGCGCGTGAACATTTCGCCTGCGCCCAGAACGGTTGTGGCGACGAATTGGGGCGGCGCGTCCGGCGGCGCGATCCAGGACAAGCGGATTTGGCCTGTCGGGTCGTCGGCGCGCCACTGATGAGGCAGGAGCGATTCCGCCGGGCGCCAGTTCTTGGCCAGCACGCCGCGCCGGTCCAGGGCATGGTATTCGGGCTTGACGGTCAGGTTGTCCGCTGTCATGGCGAGCGGCGCGGGATGGAAGAGGCGGCGTCGCGGCGCGATATGTTCGGCGGCCATCTTGACCCTGGCCACCATCATGGAGTTCATGAACGTCCAGATGCCGAACGCGCCGGTGTCGATCGGATCGGGGTCTTCCACGGAGAAGACCTGTTCGTTGTCGAAGAAGTATTCGAGCCGGTTGCCGATTCGGCGCAGCTTGATGTAGTACCACGCGCCGTGGATATCGCGGCCTGTTTGTACGAGCGGATCGCGGATGCGGCGTTTGTTCCCTTCGCGTCGGCGCGGGATCAGGTACTCGTCGGTTTCGGCCAGAACTTGGCCGTTCCGGTACAGGCGCGTGTAGAGTTGCGAATGGTCGCGGTCCCAGCCGGTACAGGTTACGCTGTAGCCCTGGCCGGGCGTGGCGGCCGGGCTCATGACCGTCAGGTTCAGGTCGCCGGCCCGCTCGTAGAATCCGTGGCGCATGCCTGCGTAAAGCTCGATGCAGAAATCGCCTGAAAAATCGAACTTCGACCAGAGCGCCGCCAGCCCGTCGGTCGATTCCCCGTTCATGTGCGACCAGCGCGGATCGCATTGGAACCGGTTGACGACCGACCATTCTCCGCCGTTTCGCACCCAGGCATGCGAAGATTCCGTGAAGAGGTAGTCCTTGACATTGTAGCGCATGACGAAACTGTGCGCCAGATCCTCGCTTCCGAATCCGTCAATGCGCAGGCGGCGGCCGGTCAGCGGTTCGGTCAGTTGATGTCGGATCAGAACAGTGTCCCCGCTCGATATCCAAAGCGCATGGCCCTCGTAGTGAACGTCGTAGTAGGGCGTGGCCCATTGCGTCTGTTCGCAAACGAGCTGCGCCAGGTTTTCGACAGAGGCCGACGCGAGCGTTTCGCGACCGGCCGCCGTTGCCGTTTCCAGACGAATTTCGCGATTGTCGATCGAAACGATTCTTTGCCCGATGACGGTGTCTTCCTTGACGCCCAGATGAATTTCCGAACCTTCGACGCTGGGCATGCGACAGAAGACCCGGCCGTAGATATCGCCCTTGTGCCAGGTCAGTCCGCGCGAATCCTGCGCCCACTCGCCTTCGGGCGAGGCCCAGTTTCGCATAAAGGGGTCTTCCCTGAACACCCGGTTCTTTTCGAACCGATCGTGATGCACATCGTCGCGCGCGAACCGATAGCGCAGATGGGCGACGGCTGCGGCGGTGTTCGCTCCGACAAAGACGCCGGACGCACCGCTGTGTTCAGCGCCGGAATGATGGACAAGAACCGGTATGCCGTTGCGGTACAGTCGCAGGAGCCCGGTTTCGGTGGCATCGGCCATGAGGGTTACGGGTCCCGGCGCCGGGTTTTCAGGACGGGGCAGCCGCAATATTTCAAGGACATTGACCGGGCCGGGCCCCGCCTGTTCCATCCTAAAAATTTCCATGTTCGGCTCGACGGTTCGGGTGAAGCGCAAATAGGGGGCTGCTTCGTCGCGGTATCCGATGAGCAGTCCGATGCGGCCGGCATCGGGCTCCGTCTGAAAATCGGCCGAGAAGACGTGTCCGGCATGATCCGGATCGCCTAGAATCAGCCATTGGTCCTGTGGCGAACGGGCGACATTCAGAATGCGTTCCGCCTCCGTGCCGGGTGTCGAATTGTTCGGAAAAAAATGGCCCTGTTCCGCGAGCGTGTTCCAGCGGATGTCGGCCGGATCGCTCAGGTGCAGGTCCGGATTCGAGCGTACCTGCACATCGTCGAACAGAGCGCCGTTTTGCGAATGCGCGATCAGTCCGAACCGGCCGCCGACGGGCAGGGTCGCGGCGATATCGACCATTTCCGTATTGTCCAGAAAGCCGCGGATACGGTTCGGGTAAAGCTTGACCTTCAGCCTGATCCATTGATCGAGCGTAAGTTCCGTGACGGCGGCGGCCAGTGTTTCGCGCGGAGCGTCCGGCTGTCCCGACACGCGCCACAAGCGCAGCAGCGCGG
>SLSH01000357.1 GCA_007130555.1 Bacteroidales bacterium | reverse complement strand
TTAGTAGTAAACAAAAACTAATAATTAGTAATATAATATGTTTCATAGTTCTGTAATATTTATTAATTTAATACATAATTGCTTATTATTTTAAAAGACTTTTAAATAAATATTTGAATACTAAAACTTTAAAAACCTTGTTTCAGTTATTCTTTCTTTTTCTTCTTCATAAGTTCATAAGCAATTGGAGTTGCTATGAATAAAGAAGAGTATGTTCCTACTATAACTCCTAGACCTAGGGCAAATATAAATCCTCTGATAACTTCGCCTCCAAAAATAAATATTGCCAATAATACAAAGAAAGTACTTAAAGAAGTGGAGAACGTCCGGCTAATGATACTATTGAGTGCATCGTTCATATTTCTTGATTTTTCTCGTTTTTGATATATTCCGAAAAATTCTCTTATACGGTCAAAAACTACCACGGTATCATTTACTGAATAACCTACCACGGTAAGTATTGCAGCAATAAATGCCTGGTCTATTTCCATGCTAAAAGGCATAATAGTATAGAAAATAGAGAAAATCCCGATTACAAATAATACATCATGAACAATTGCAGCAATTGCACCCATTGAATATTGCCATTTTTTAAATCGTAGTAAGATATAAAGGAAAATTACAATTAGTGATAAGAAAATTGCTATTACAGACTTTGCTTTAATATCATCAGCAATTGTAGGTCCTACTTTTTGAGAACTTTGTCGGTATTGTTCTAAAAAGTCATCAAAACTAATCCCTCCTTCAATCAAAGGTTTAAGTCCTTCGAATAATAATGAATCTGTTTCTGCATCAGCACCATGGTCATCTATCTTATATGAAGTGGATATTTTAACCTGATTTGCTGTTCCAAATGTTCTTACTATCGGAGTTTCACCATAAACTTCCGTTAACAGACTTGCGACTTCTTCGGGAACTACCTCATGTTTAAACTCCACAATATAGTTTCGTCCTCCTGTAAAATCAATCCCGGGATTAAGTCCTCTTGTAGCAAGAGAAAATATACTAACGGCAATTATAATTCCTGATATAACATAAGCGATTTTTCTTTTTATCAGAAAATTAATATTCATATTCTGGAAAGCATTTTTTGTAATTTTAGTTGCTACCGTTATTTTTTTATCTTTATCTAATAAATACGTAAATATTAATCTTGTAATAAATATTGCCGAGAATAAAGAACAAAGAATACCGATAATTAAAGTTGTAGCAAAACCTTGAATTGGACCTACTCCGAAATTAAATAATATAATCGCAATTAAAAGAGTGGTAAGGTTTGCATCAATAATCGCTGAGTATGCATTTTTATATCCGTCAGCAATAGCCATTTTCATGCCTTTTCCTGCTCTTAATTCTTCTCGTATTCGTTCATAAATTAGCACATTTGCATCTACGGCCATACCAATTGTAAGAATAATCCCGGCAATACCCGGCAATGTAAGTACTGCTCCGAGGGAAGCCAGCACTCCGAAAATAAAAAACACATTAGAAATAAGAGCAATATTTGCTACCCATCCGGCACGTCCATAATAGAATACCATATAAAACAGTACAATTATAAATGCAATTAAAAACGAATTCATACCCGCATTAATTGCTCTTTGTCCCAGTGATGGTCCGACAATTTCTCTTGATAATATTTTTGTGGGAGCAGGCATTCTTCCTGATTTTAATACGTTTGCAAGGTCTCTTGCTTCGGTTAGGCTAAAATTTCCTGTTATTTGAGAACGTCCTCCTCTAATTTCATCATTTACAGTTGGAAAAGAATAAACATTACCATCTAATACGATAGCAATACTTTTACCAATATTATCTCTTGTAATTCTTGCCCATTCGGTTGCTCCTGCACCACTCATTGCCATTGTAACTTCTGCCGTTGCCTGTCTTTGTCCGAATTCTTCTCGGGCATTAGTAATTACATCTCCGCCTAATACGGCTCCGCCTTGTCTTCCTCTCTTTAATGCAATAAGTTGATAGTAACCCGGAGCATCATCCATTTGTTTAAAACTCCATGCAAAAGTTAAGTCTCTTGGTAATATTCTTTTTACAGCATCTCTGTTTAAATCTGCCATAATTGATTCCATATCACTTTCTCTTGCAAATCCGACTACAGGTCCAAAAACTTGATGTCCTGTTTCTAATTGAAGTTTTAATTTGTTAAAAATTGAAAAGTCTTCTTGCAATTCTGCTTCGGGTTCAACAGTTGTATCAGGAGATTCTTCAATATCTTCTTCTCCGTCTAAAAATATTACATCAGGTTCGTATTCTGTTTCTTGTTCAATTATATCCGGAACTTCCGAAATTTCTGTTTCATCTTCAGGAAATATTACTTCATCTTCGGACTGTCTTGTGCCACGTTGTCTGGATTGTTGTTCCTGATGTTTTAAAGACATAAGTAATCTGTCTGCTTCTTCAAGACTGGAGAATATTTCATCTATATTATATGTTTCCCAGAATTCCAAAACTGCAGCCTGACGAAGTAATTCTTCAACTCTTTCGGGATTTTTTATTCCAGGTAATTCTATATGAAAAACTCCTCTTACTGCTACATCTCTTTGAATATTAGGTTGGACAACGCCGTAGTGGTCAATTCTTTTACGAAGAACTTCAAAAGCATTATCAATAGCGGAGTCGTATTCTGTGCCAATAAAGTTTAACACATCTATATCTGATGATCTGGCAGTGATTTCCTGATGACTGGTTGAAATAAACAACGAAGCCAGACTAGGCGAATGGTCTGAACTGATTTCATTATATGCTTCTCCGAACAAATCAATAAAATTTCTTCCGGTTTCTCTGCTGTCCATTTCTCTGGCTTTTTTCAATGCAGCATTTAACGTGGAGTCGGTCTTATTATTTGCCAATGCAATTATTATATCTTCGGCAGAAATCTCTAATGTAATGTTCATACCACCTCTCAAGTCAAGTCCAAGATTTAGTTCTCTCTCTTTACACTGCATATAAGTATATTCAACGAATAATAAATTTAATGCAACCTTATCAGAAATAGAATCCAAATATCTGTTTGATAAAGAATCAATAATTTGAAGCTCTCTATATTCGGGAACTTCAATATCCATTGCATGTAATTGTTGTTTTGCAAATTCTACCGCTTTACTTTCTTCACGATTTACAACATAAGTAAATGACAGATAGTATAAACAAATTAAAGTAAGCAGAACAGTAACCAAAATAATTGCACCTCTAATACGCATATTATTATTTTTAATGAATTAATAAAATTATTTTAAAATTAAAGTCTGCAAAGATATATAGTTTTTTATTAAAACGATGTATTTTTTTGGATAATTTTCGAGACAGAATTATAAAGTAAAATTTTATATTCATTTTTTTTATAAACAAAAAAAAAATAGATTTGTGCTTAAATTATTTAAATTATAAACTAAAACACTGAATTATGAGAATGATTATACCATTATTAGTTATTAAGTTATTGATTTTATTGGGGATTAACAATTCTTTTTCACAAAACTTTCTTGATGCTGAAAAAATGTGGCAAATCAAACGACTTGGAGCTCCTGTCGTTAGCCCTGATGGAAATTTTTCAGCATTTACAATTACTGAATATGATATTGAAGAAAACAAACCTGAAAGAAATATCTTTATATTAAACAATCAAACGGGAAAAACTCGTCCGTTAACTTTTAGCGGACAAGTAAATTCTCCGGACTGGAGCCCTGACGGAAATAAGCTTTTATTTGTTTCTAATCGTGAAGATGGTCCTAATCAATTATATATTCTAAATTTAAAAGAAGGAGGCGAGGCAGAAAAAATTACTGATTTGCCTGTTGGGATATATTCTCCTAAATGGTTTTCATGTGGTACAAGAATTGCTTTTGCTGCAAATATTTTACCGGAATATAACGGAGATTGGGAAAAGTTGGATGAAATAATTAGTGAAAAAAAAGAATCAAAAGTAACTGCAAAAGTAACAGAAAAAACCATGTACCGATTCTGGGACAGATGGCTTACGGATGAATATTTTTCCAGATTATTCATGATTGAACTTGAAAATTATGAAATTACAGACTTGATGCCAAATACTAATAATTACTTTAATATGATGGGGGGAGTTTCTTATGACATTTCCCTCAACGGAGAATTTATAGCTTTAAGTATGAACAATACACAAGCTCCTTTTGAGAGGTTGAATTATGATATTTTTCTATTAAAAACTGACGGTAGCGGAGAAATAAAAAATATTACGCCTGAAAATGAGGCAGATGATTCTCATCCTATTTACAGTAGTTGCGGAAACTTCATAGCTTACGGGAAACAAAGTATTTATCATTTTTATGCCGATAAAGTTGTGATAACGATTTATGACATAAATAATGATTCCCATACAAGAATTACTGATGAAATTGATTTATCTTGTCAGCAATGGTTTTGGTCAAAAGATAATAAAACAATTTATTTTTTAGCTGAAGACCGTTCTATGAGATCAATTTTTAGTATTCCCGCAAAAGGAGGAGAACATAAAGAACTATTCAGGGGAGGAACCAATAATAATGCGTCTCTTGCCGGAGATGATAAAATAATATTTAGTCATCAAAATTTAAAGGCTCCGAATGAAATATATGAACTTGACTTAAAAAAATCGAATGTCAGAAATTTATCAAAAATTAATGACGAATTACTTGCAGACATAATTTGGGGGGAAGTTGAAGACGTTTATTACAAGGGTGTTGACGAAACTGATGTTCAAATGTTTATAATATATCCACCCGATTATAATCCTGATAAAAAGTATCCCTTATTAATGTTATTGCACGGCGGTCCGCACGGAACATTTGGAGATCAATTTCATTTCAGATGGAATGCACAGGTTTTTGCTACTCCCGGATATATTGTTGCTATGCCAAATTTTCACGGTTCAACAAGCTTTGGTCAGGATTTTGCAATAAGTATTCATGGAAATCATGCTGACAAGCCTTTCCGTGATGTAATGAAAGCAGCAGATTATATGATTGAAAGAGGTTTAGTTGACCCCGATAAAATGGCTGCGGGAGGAGGAAGTTATGGCGGTTATTTAACCAGCTGGATTGCAGGGAATACAGATAGATTTGCATGCCTGATAAATCATGCAGGAGTTTATGACCTTCATTTGCAATTTGCATCCGATTATTCAGGGAACAGAGGATATCAATACGGAGGAACTCCTTACGAAAATTACGAACAATTAAATGCAAATAATCCGTCACAGTTTGCCGAAAACTTCTCCAGCCCAATGCTTATTATACACGGACAAAATGATTACAGAGTGCCTGTTGCACATGCATTTTTGGTTTATGGTATTTATAAATCAATGGGACTGGATGCAAAACTAATTTATTTCCCTGACGAAAACCACTGGATATTGACTCCGCAAAATTCAATTTTCTGGTATGGAGAATTCTTTGATTGGTTAGAAAGATATTTAAAATAATTTCTCAAATATTAAAAAAAAATGTAATTTTGAGGGTTAATATTTTTTAATAAATCTTAAAATTAAGAATATGAATAATAATAATGATTTCAGAAAATATGCAACTAAGCATTTAGGAATTAATAGTCTGGCTTTTGATCAATATACTAGTATTTATAACGATTATATTTCGCCGACAATCATTGAGGAAAGGCAGTTAAATATTGCTACAATGGATGTGTTCTCAAGATTAATGATGGATAGAATAATATTTTTGGGATTACCAATTAATGATTATGTTGCAAATATTATTCAGGCTCAGTTATTATACCTCGAAAGTTCAGATTCAAGTCGTGATATACAAATTTATTTTAATACCCCGGGAGGATTGGTCTATGCAGGATTGGGGATTTATGATACCATTCAGTATATAAGTTCTGACGTAGCAACAATTTGTACAGGAATAGCTGCTTCAATGGGAGCAGTATTGCTTTGTGCGGGGACAAAAGGGAAACGCTCTGCATTAAAACACAGCAGAATAATGATACATCAGCCAATGGGTGGAACAACAGGGCAAGCATCTGATATAGAAATTACAACCAAGCAAATATTAATGCTTAAAAACGAACTTTATGAAATTATTGCAAATCATTCGGGAAATCCTGCAAAAACAGTAGCTAAAGATGCTGACAGAGATTTCTGGATGACAGCTAAAGAAGCAAAAGAATACGGAATGATAGATGAAGTTCTTATAAGAGAAATGTCTAAAAAATAATAATATCCTGAATTGTAGAGAGCAATTAATATTTTAATACTTGAAATTTCGTTAAGATTAAAGCATTATTTCTTTATTATTCAGTAATTTACAAAAAATAAAATATATGAAAAAAAACAAAAATATTAATATTGACAAATGTTCGCTTTGCGGGAGAAAAGAATCGGACTCCAATATTCTTTTTAAAGGTATTAACGGACATGTTTGCGATGATTGTATTGAAAAAGCTTATCAAATTCTTATGGAAGAGATAAAGATGCAGGAAAGATTTGATACCGAAGGATTAACATTATTGAAACCGGTTGAGATAAATAAGTTTTTAAATCAATATGTAATAGCTCAAGAACATGCTAAGAGAGTCCTTTCGGTTGCCGTATATAATCATTACAAAAGATTGTCGCAACGTATAACTAAAAATGATGTAGAAATTGAAAAATCAAATATAATTCTGGTCGGAGAAACAGGGACAGGCAAAACCCTGCTTGCAAAAACCATCGCTAAAATGCTTCATATTCCCTTTGCAATTGTTGATGCGACAGTACTTACAGAAGCCGGATATGTCGGAGAAGATATTGAAAGTTTACTTACAAGACTGTTACAAGCAGCTGATTACAATATTGAAGCAGCCGAAAGAGGAATAGTATTTATTGATGAAATAGATAAAATTGCACGTAAACAAGGAGATAATCCCAGTATTACCAGAGATGTTTCGGGAGAAGGCGTACAACAAGGCTTACTGAAATTGCTGGAAGGCTCGGTTGTTAATGTCCCGCCACAAGGAGGGCGAAAACATCCCGAACAAAAAATGATTGCAATTGATACTAAAAATATTCTTTTTATTTGCGGGGGAGCTTTTGACGGTATCGAAAAAATAATTTCAAACAGACTTAATACTCAGGTTATCGGATATGGAACACATAAAATAAAAGATGAAATTGATAAAAACAATATTTTGCAATATATAAATCCGACAGATTTAAAAAAATACGGATTAATTCCCGAAATAGTAGGACGTTTGCCGGTACTTTCCCATCTTAATCCGCTAGATAGGGAGGCTCTTAAACAAATATTGACAGAACCGAAAAATTCAATTACAAAACAATATGTCAAACTTTTTGAGATGGATAATATAAAACTGAAGTTTTTAGAAGAAGCTTTGGATTTTATTGTGGACCAGTCGATTGAGTATAAACTGGGAGCAAGAGGGTTAAGATCTATCTGCGAATCAATTATGCTTGACGCAATGTATGAATTGCCGACAAAAAATCAAAAAACACTTACAATTGATTTGAATTACGTGCAAAAACGTATAAATCCCGATATTGCCATAAAATTAAGAAATGCAGGATAATTTTTTAAGTATTAAGATACCTTATAAAAGACTCATACCTGCTCTCATATAAAGATTTTATCAAATCTTCATACAAATAAGATGCTTTAATGACATAATTATATCTTTCAAATGTTTTTATTATTGAAGTGATATCTGTTACATCAATTTTAATTGTTACATTTATTTGTGTGGAATTTTCAAATTGAGATATAAATAAACTTAAAATTTTTGCATTATTAGATTCAACTATTTGAGAAATTTCCGAACAGGAATAATCCAGAATTGTCATATCCAGAATTATTATGCTCCCGGCTTTATCGACAGAAATCATTTTTGCAAATTCATTTATTAACTTTGATAATGTAATAACACCCAGATAATTTTTATTTTTATCCAATACGGGTATTACCGTTAATTTTAATTTGGCAACCATGTCAATAATTTCAAAAATATGCTGATTATCAAACACAAAAGGATTTGCAAGCGATAAATAGTGATTACCTATTGCATGATTTTCTCGTTCATTATCATAAATATCTTTATCCGATATTAAACCTAATAATTGTTTATTATTTACAATAGGCAAATGGGACACTCTGTATATATCCATGTACGAAAGAGCTTTTTCTCCTTTTTCGGAAGTTTTTAAAGCAGGTATTTCATCAACAATTAAATCTACGGCTATCATTATTATTTCAATCTTATTTTTTTTTACAAAATTATACAATATTTTTGTAATTCATAAAAATAAAACAAAATGATTAAATTAAGTGTAAATATTAATAAAATTGCAACAATAAGAAATGCACGCGGAGGTAAAATTCCGGATGTTAAAGAAGCAGCAATAAGGTGCCAAATGTTTGGTGCAGACGGAATAACCGTTCACCCCCGTCCTGACGAAAGGCATATAAAATATTCGGATGTTTTTGATATTAAGTCGATTATAACAACCGAATTTAATATTGAAGGATATCCTTCCGAAAAGTTTATCAATCTTGTTTTAGAAGCAAAGCCTCATCAGGTTACTCTTGTTCCCGACCCTCCTGATGCTATAACCTCAAATGCGGGGTGGGATACGAAAAAACACAAAATATTTTTAAAAAAGGCAATCACAAGATTTAAAAATGCAGGTATCAGAACATCGTTATTTATAGACACAAATAAAGAAAATATTTTACATGCGACCGATTGTGGAACAGACAGAATTGAATTATATACCGAAGCTTATGCGAAAAATTATAAAACCAATCCCGAAAAAGCTGTAGAGCCGTTTGTAAACGCCGCAATTATTGCAAATAAACAAGAACTGGGAATAAATGCGGGGCATGATCTGGATTTAACTAATCTGAACTATTTTATTAAAAATATACCGAATTTATTAGAAGTTTCAATCGGTCATGCATTAATTTCGGATGCATTATATTTGGGATTGGAAAATACAATAAATATGTATAAACGTGAAATTCTGAGATAGTCTATCTTGTAATAATCAAATGTTTAAAAGAGAATTCTTTAGTAGTTTGAACCTTAACAATATAAATCCCTTCGGGCAAATCACTAATATTAATAGATATATTACTGCTTAATGAACCGGGAATTTTTTTTGATATTTTTCCGTCAACAGAAAAAATTTCAATTCCGGTAATTTGGCTATCTTTATTTGTGCCTGTAATGTTTATTATTTCGTTTGCAGGATTTGGATACATATTAAAACCTGCATCACTAATTTTAATATCTTCAGTATTTGCATAAATTTCGGCAGCTCTGACGGCAGCAAGTGCGTTTGCTTTGCCCCATCCCCATTTTAAATCTCCTTCGGCTCCGATATTTCCGGTATGTTCATCAAGACGTGCTGTGGTTTTTAGAATTTCTTTAGCTTGAGTTGCGCTCATGTCGGGATAAGCCTCCAACATTAAGGCAACAATCCCTGCCACCAAAGGTCCAGACATAGATGTTCCCGAATATGATTTAAAAAAATAAATCGAATCATTAAACTCCACATAAGCAGCAAATCCTTCTTCGGTATGATTAAAAGAATTAACTGATGAAGCAACAACTTCTCCTGCTGAAGAAATATCGGGTTTTGTACGTTCATCAACAGTTGGTCCCATGCTGCTCCACGGAGATGCTTTGCCGTACATTGTATAAGTACTACCTTCTATTATTCTTTCTGCTCTGTATGAACCTACTGTAATAACATTTTTTCCGACACCGGCAGGTTCTCCCAAACCATAGTTATTATCACCATCAACAGCTCCGGGATAATTTCCTCTTAAATGAGCTCCCCAATTCGTGTATCTGTTATTCATTCTGACATTATTCCATATATGTAAATGACTGTTTTCTGATGTTGCTTTTAAAACTAATCGGGAACCACTTGTTTTTTTTACTTCAAGGCGTATGTTTGGCTTATTGTTAAGATAGTGCTGAGCAACCGATTGAATTCTAATGATTAAGCTATCTTCACCGATTAGAATAGTGTCGTTTATAAGAGGTTCATT
>SLSH01000349.1 GCA_007130555.1 Bacteroidales bacterium | reverse complement strand
TTCCAGCCCCAGGACAGGGCCCGGGAACTGATAGAGATACTTGAAGGCAGTCGGGATGCTTAAAAAGCTTTACTACATGTTCCACGCGAAAACGTCCCGTCCCCGGGAAAGAGGCGAATATTCAGCGGGTCGTTGGCAGGACCTGGTCCGTACCGGGGCAATAGAACTCTGTGAGGCCGAAGCGCAAGATATCCTTGAAGTGGGCTGCGGAGAGGGTATACTGCTTTCCCGGCTCCGCCAAAGGTTTCCCGGCGCAAATATCAGCGGAGCGGAAGTGTGGGAAGAAATACTCGATAAGGCGCGGGCGAAAAATATCAAAGGAATAAAACTTTTCCGGGCCGGGGCAGAGCGCCTTCCTTTTGACAGCGGTTCTTTTGACGCGGTTATATGTGTGAACGTATTCTTTAATATGCCGGGAAAAGAGGACGTTCTAAGAGCTTTAAAAGAAATGTCCAGAGTTTGCGGGAAAGGCGGCGCCGTCATATTTGACATAAGGAACAGTCTTAACCCCCTGCTTTTTTTGAAGTATAAGCTGGCCCCGTTATATGACGATACGGTCAAGGAACTTCCTTTGAAGACATATATGCTGAAAGACATCAGAAAATACCTCGCGGCATCGGGCCTTGAGATCATGGCAAAAAGGTATGTGGGGTTCCCCCGGAATTTTTTATCACCGATAATTGTAGTTAAGGCGGTGAAACCGTGATCTCGAAAATACCTGTTGCGGCTACGCCTTTATCTTTAAGCGACCTTTTAAGCGTTTTCGGGAAAAAACGCTCAAAGAGCGAGTTCGCGGAAAAACTGTCCGGACGTTTTAACCGCCGGGAGATCATTTTCATGAGCTCGGGTCTCGCGGCCTTTTTCGTCATACTCAGCGCCCTTAAGGGCTTGTCAGACAGGAAAGAGGTCGTATTGCCGGCGTATACGGCGCCTTCCCTTGTGGTCGCTGTTAAAAAAGCGGGTTTAAAGCCGGTTCTTACGGACATTTCTCCGGCAACTTTCAACATGGACATGGAACTTCTGAGAGGCGTGGATCCCCAGAAAACACTTTGCGTAGCGGCTGTCCACATGTTCGGCATACCCCTGGAGATACCCGGGAAATTACGGGAAGACCTGAAAGATGTCTTTATCGTCGAGGATTGCGCTCAGGCATTTGGCAGCATGTTGAACGGACGTCATGTCGGGGATATGGCGGACATAAGTTTTTTCAGTTTCAATAGGGGTAAAAATCTGACCACATATTCCGGAGGATGCGTAGCCATGGACCGGGGAGAAGTCGCGGAAGCGGTTAAAGACGCTTTTCTTGAGAAGTCGGGAGCGGCCGGGGAAGCGAGAATGCTGGCGCTTAAGCTGGCAGCTCTTTCCGTGGCGGTAAGGCCGGTTTTTTACGGCCCGGCATACGCGCTCTTGTCAAAGTTCAAGGAAACCGCCCCGCCTTTGGACCTCGAAGTGAACAGTTATTCAGACCGGCAGGCGAGTGTGGGACTATCTTTACTGGAAAGGATAGACAACTTAAGCGCGGCGCGGTACCGTAACGGAATGGCGCTTATGAGGGAGCTTGCCGGCGTGGAAGGTATAGTTCTGCCGAGAATACCAGAAAACATGACCCCGGCGTTCAACAGGTTCCCGGTTGTTTTTAAAGATCTGGAAAAAAAGGACGCTGTTCAAAGAAAATTGAACAGCCAGGGAATTGAAACTTCCACGTTTTACGAAAAACCCCTCCACCTGGTATTTGACTTGGGGTATGGCGAACAAGCTTTCCCGAACGCGTCATATCTGGCTAGCCGACTTCTTACGCTGCCGGTCCACCCCATGCTCAAAGAGCCGGATATCGCGAGGATGGCGGCCGTGGTGAGGTCAGAGCGGGGAATAAAAGGAAGGCCATGATACCTGTAAGGAACATAAGAAGGTTTTTTTTCAAGGCGCTCAAACAGCCCCTGTACGCTGTAAAAGTCTTTAAAAGGCGTTTAGCCGCGTACCGTTTTTACAGGCGAGGAACTGGAAGGGCCGGATATCCCGAGGCGCTCACGCTTTTTCTGACGCATAGATGCAACCTTAAGTGCAGAATGTGCGGGCAGTGGGGTGAAAGCGGCGTAACAAAAAACATGGCCGCCGGAGAGATCGGAAAAGAAATGCCGTTCAGTCGGCTCAAAGATCTTGTGGATGAGCTAAGTTTGTTCAAACCCAACATCACGCTTTTTGGAGGGGAACCTTTACTTTACGGCGATTGCGCCCAGCTTATAAAGTATATCAAAGACAAAGGAATGCATTGCGTGATGATAACGAACGGGTACATGCTGGAAGAGGAGGCGGAGAAACTTATAGGCGCCGGTCTGGATGAGCTGAACGTATCATTGGACGGCAATGCTGAGCTTCATGACCATATACGGGGCATGCCGGGACTGTTTGACAGGATAGCGGGCGGACTTAAAAAGATAGACCGGCTCAAAAAAGAGAAAAAGCTTAAAAAACCTTTCGTAAACCTTCAATGTACAATAAC
>SLSH01000287.1 GCA_007130555.1 Bacteroidales bacterium | reverse complement strand
TTATATTTTCTTTTCTTGTAATTCATTTGCAAAACTTTTTCTGGAAAATGAAATTTACAGGAGATCCATTACTAGAAGCGGTAATTTATGACGGCGTAGCAATGAAAAATTCTTATGCATTGGTAATTGCAACTCTAACCCAATGTAACTGGACAGTCGGACTTTATGTAATCGGAGCAATTGCTCTTGGATTACATTTGCATCATGGTATTTGGTCTGCGTTTCAATCAATCGGGTTAAGCAATAATAAATGGAGAAAAATTTTTAACGGAATAGGTATAATTCTATCCATAATTCTAGGAGCAGGTTTTGCTTTTATTCCGCTTTATGTAGCTATTGTTCATTAATAAAATATAATATAAATGACAAAATTAAATTCAAAAATTCCGGAAGGACCACTTGCACAAAAGTGGGAAAAACACAAAAGTTCGTTAAAATTAGTAAATCCTGCGAACAAAAAGAAAATTGATATTATCATAGTCGGCACAGGAGTAGCCGGTGCAGCAGCAGCAGCAACTCTGGGACAGTTAGGATATAATGTAAAATTATTCTGCTTTCAGGATTCTCCAAGACGTGCTCATTCGGTTGCGGCTCAGGGTGGAATAAATGCAGCGAAAAATTATCCGAATGATAACGACTCGGTTTTTCGTTTGTTTTATGATATGATTAAAGGAGGTGATTTTCGTGCTAGAGAAGCCAATGTATATCGTGCATCAGAAGTCAGCAATGCAATTATTGACCAGCTGACTGCTCAGGGAGTACCGTTTGCCCGCGAATACGGCGGAAATCTTACAACCCGTTCTTTCGGAGGAGTACAAGTTTCCCGCACATTTTATGCTCAAGGTCAAACAGGACAACAAGTATTATTAGGCAGTTACAGTGCACTAAAACGTGAAATATCAAGAGGCTCGGTTACTATGTACGAACGTCGTCAAATGCTTGAGCTTGTACTTGTTGAAGGGAAAGCCCGCGGAATTATTTGCCGTAATCTTGTTTCCGGAGAGATAGAACGTTACTCTGCTCATGCTGTTGTATTGGCAACAGGCGGATACGGAACTATATACTTTTTGTCAACTCTTGCGGTAAATTCAAGTGGCGAAGCTGCTTGTGCAGCATATAAAAAAGGAGCTTTCTTTGCTAATCCGAGCTTTATTCAAATTCACCCGTCTTGTATCCCTCAACTTAACGAATACCAATCAAAACTTACTCTAATGTCAGAATCTTTACGTAATGACGGCAGAGTTTGGGTGCCGAAACAAAAAGGTGATAAAAGGCTGCCAAGTGAAATTCCCACAGAAGAAAGAGATTATTATCTGGAACGTCGTTATCCTGCATTCGGAAATCTTGTGCCTCGTGATATAGCTTCGCGTGCAGCCAAAGAACGCTGCGATGCCGGATATGGAGTAGGAGATACCGGTTACGCCGTATATCTTGACTTTTCGGATGCAATAAAAAAACAAGGTAAAAAAACAATTGAAAATAAATACGGAAATCTTTTCGATTTGTATCATAAAATTACAGGCGAGGATCCTTACGAACAACCTATGAAAATTTATCCGGCTGGGCATTATACAATGGGCGGATTATGGGTTGATTATAATTTAATGACAACTATTCCGGGATTATATGCTATCGGAGAAGCAAATTTTTCTGACCACGGAGCAAACAGACTTGGTGCAAGTTCACTTATGCAAGGGTCCGGAGACGGATATTTTATTCTTCCGATTACAATTAATGACTATTTGGCTGATGATATACGTACAAGAAAAATCCCTACAGATACTTCCGAATTTGAAGAAGCCGAAAAAGAAGCCCGTGAAAAAATCGAAAAACTGATGAATAATAAAGGTAATACTTCGCCTCTGAGTTTCCAGAAAAAACTCGGGATGATTATGTGGAACCGTTGCGGTATGGAAAGAGATGAAGAAGGACTAAAAAAAGGAATTGAAGAAGTAAATCAGTTAGAGGAAGAATTTTGGAAAGATATAAAAGTAACAGGCAAGTCAACTAATATGAATCAGGCATTGGAAAAAGCATTGAGAGTTGCTTCATGTTTCGAAGTAAGCAGACTGATGTTACAGGATGCATTGAACAGAAAAGAATCTTGCGGAGCTCATTTTCGTGCAGAATACCAAACCGAAGACGGCGAAACATTACGTAATGATGAAGAATACAGTTATGTAGCGGTTTGGGAATATCAGGGAGAGAAAAAAACACCTGAATTACATAAAGAAGATTTGAAGTTTGAAGAAGTTGAAATGCAACAAAGAAGTTATAAATAAAGTTGCGGGTTGCGGGTTTCGGGTTGCGGGTTTCGGGTTGGGAGTTTAAAGTTAAAATTTTAAATTAAAAAGCTAAATAAAAATGAAACTTACATTAAAAGTATGGCGACAAGACGGACCTAAAGAAAAAGGTCGTTTTGAGGTTTATCAAATGGATAACGCATCAAGAGATATGACATTTCTGGAAATGCTGGATGCTCTTAACGAAAATCTTATTGC
>SLSH01000393.1 GCA_007130555.1 Bacteroidales bacterium | reverse complement strand
TTGATATTAAAATTTTATTAACAATTGTTTATAGTTTTAAATAAGTATTTATTATTCAGTTTTTTATATACATGGAATATACAAATCTTTTTTCGGATTGATTATAAAAACCGGAATTCCGTTTTTATTACTGATTGTTTTTACTTCGGGCGGATCTAATATCCAGTCTATAAAAGAAGGCTCTTTACTTGTCATTGATAACATAAATAAAGAATTATGTTTATCCGCATAATCAATTGCAGATTTATTAAACCCGAAATATTTGGCAGGAGATATTACTTTGCTGTATTTTAAATCAAATTTCGAGAAAAAATTTGTGCAAAAAATTATATTGTTTTTCAATCTGTTATCTTTAATATCAGGAAGAAATATCTCTATTTCTGTTTTTAAGTTTTTTGCAAGATATGTAACCCATCCCGTTTGTTCTTTCATTTCTTTTTTGGTATCCATTGGCATAATAACAGGAGATATTTCGGAAGGTATTTTTGAATTTCTTTGAACGCAGAAAAACGGAATCCGGGATTTTTTAATAATCTTTATCGCCGCTTGTCCGCTTAAATACTGAGGGTCCCTTTTGCCATGTACTCCGATTATATTGAAAAAAGTATCATGTGCTTCTGCAACAGAATTTATTATTGTACAATTACATCCTTCTTCAAAATAGGTTATACATTTTATTTTATGCTGTTTCTCAATATTATAACTAATTTCCTGCAGTTTGTTTTTAACATCCTTTTCTATATTGTTTTTTTTGAAAATATGATAAGAATTGTCGTTTATAACGTGCAAAATAAGTAATTCTTTTTCGAATTTTTTAGCAAAGAAAATGCCCCATTCAATACATTTATTCCCGAGAGGAGTGAAATCGGTATAGATTAAAATTTGTTGAACTTTTTCTTGTTTCATCTGTTATTTTATATCTTGCGAAAATATTATAATTGTTTGAATTATTAAAATTTATTTCAATAATAATAAGGTAATAAGCTTGGGGATTTAGGTTAAATAAGGGTTATTTTAATAATTATAAAAAAGTTTTTTATGGGAACAAAAATTTTAAAAGTAAGCGATAGTGTAAGTTGGATTGGTATTCGTGATTATGATATTCGTACTTTTGACATCGTAATGACTACGGAATACGGTACAACTTATAATTCTTATTTTATTGATGCACATAAAAAGACTATTGTAGAAACTGCAAAAGAAAAATTTTCTGATGAATATCTTGAAAAAGTTCGTGCGGTAACTAATCCTGAAGATATTGAATTTATTGTATTAAACCATACTGAGCCTGACCATTCAGGTTCTCTTGCCCGACTTCTGGAGATTGCTCCCAATGCAAAGGTGGTCGCAAGCGGACAAGCCATAAAATATTTACAGGAAATTCATGAGAAAAAATTTGAATATATTATTGTTAAAGACGGAGACGAGCTTGATCTAGGCAATAAGACCTTAAAGTTTATCGGAGCTCCAAATCTGCATTGGCCCGATTCTATATATACTTATCTGCAGGAAGAAAAAGTGCTTTTTACATGCGACTCATTCGGGGCACATTATTGCAGTGAGGAAATGTTTGACGATTTGATTGATAATTACGATGAATCTTTTAAATATTATTTTGATGTAATTCTTAAGCCTTTCAGTAAATTTATGCTGAAAGCTATAGAAAAAATTAAAGATTTGGAAATAAAAGTAATTGCAACAGGACATGGACCTATTCTTCGCAAACATCATCAACGTATGATAGAGCTTTCGGAAAATTATGCGACAGAATATATTAAAGCAAATGAACATTCAAAGAAAAAAGTTCTTATTGCCTATGTATCGGCATACGGTTATACAGAAATGATTGGCAAAACAATAGCAGAAGGAATAAAACAAGCAGGAGATATTGATGTGGATATTTGTGATATCGAAACTATAGAACTCGGAGAATTAGACTCAAAACTTGTTTCGGCGGATGCTATTTTGGTCGGTTGTCCTACTATAAACCAAAATATTTTAATGCCTATTTATAAATTATTTGCTCTGATAAACCCGATAAGAGACAGAGCTAAACTTGCCGCAGCTTTCGGTTCATACGGATGGAGTGGGGAAGGAGTACAAATTTTAACCGCTTTGATGAAATCATTAAAACTTAAAGTCTTTGAAGATAACGCCTCCGTAAAATTCAGACCAAATTCAGATCAAAAAGATTTACTTATTGACTTTGGGAAGAGATTTGGTGAAGAGATGTAGGAGTTGAAAGTGGAAAGTAAAAAATTGGAGGGTTTACTTTTTAATTTAAATACATCTAATCATTCTATTACCAAAAAAATAAAAAATGAGGAATTAAATCCACAAAAAATATAATAAATAAGGATTTGAGTCTGCAAATTTATTTATATCTGCAAAAAATCATAAAAAAACGACATTTCATTTTGTCCGTAGGACATGGACATTAATAAAAAGTACTATAGCTCTCATGACTTTTTCCCGTAGGGAATATACAGTTATTACAAAAT
>SLSH01000396.1 GCA_007130555.1 Bacteroidales bacterium | reverse complement strand
ATCTCACCCTCATCTTCAATTTCCTGAAGATTTTCAATAACTTCCAGTGGTGCACCTGAACGAATTGCATAGTCGATAAGCTCATCCTTTGTCGCTGGCCAGGGAGCGTCTTCTAATTTCGAAGCTAATTCTAATGTCCAATACATAGTTTTATATTAATTTTTGAGGTTCAACAAAATTGGTCTGCGAAAATATATTAATTTTTTTAATTCTAAATGTTTTTCCATAAAATTTCTTTAATATTGTTGTCGTTTGCATACTTTCTTCCCATAACAAACAGTAAATCAGATAGTCTATTAATATAGGTTAAAACAATAATATAATTTTTTTTATAATCCTTTATACCGGTTATTCGCCTTTCGGCTCTTCGGCATACCGTTCTGGCAATATTACACCAGCTTATCAGTTCATTGCCTGCGGGAATAATAAAAGTTTTTAATTCGGGTAGATTTTTATCGAAAATATCAATGTTTTTTTCCAGATTTGAAATATCATCGGAAGAAACGGAATTCAAATCAGACATACATTTATTTTCTGCCGCTAGATATGCTCCTATATCAAATAATTTTTTCTGTATTGAAGAAATTAAATTTTTGTCGTAGTCTGATATATCAAAATTTAATAACATACCTATAACTGAATTCAGTTCATCAACAGTACCGTAAGCTTCTACTTTTTCGTGGGATTTAAGAACTCTTTGTCCACCTAATAGCGAAGTTTTGCCTTTATCTCCTGATTTTGTGTAAATTTTCTTTTTCATTTAATATGGTTTGTATTGTTTTATATTTTGAGCTTTCTTAAAAAATCAATGCTTTTATCAATATATTTGTACATAATAGTATCGTTTTTAATATAAGGAATATTTTTCCGGTATGATTTAAAGACAGATTCTATATATTCGGATGATTTAAGAGGTCTTCTGAATTCTAATGCCTGAAAAGCAGTAAACATTTCTATTGCCAGAATTCTTTCAAGGTTGTCAACCACACGGGCAAGTTTTGTAGCCGAGTTTGCGCCCATGCTTACATGGTCTTCCTGTTCGTTTGATGAAGAGATAGAATCAATACTTGCAGGAGTGCAAAGTTGTTTGTTCTGGCTGACAATTGATGCCGCTGTATATTGAGGTATCATAAATCCGCTGTTTAACCCGGGATTGGCAACAAGAAATGCCGGTAATTCTCTATCTCCTGAAATTAATCTGTATATTCTTCTTTCTGAAATGTTTCCAATTTCGGCTGCTGCAATAGCCAAAAAATCTGATGCTAACGCCAAAACCTGACCGTGAAAATTTCCTCCGCTTAATATTAAATTTTTATCAGGAAAAACAGTCGGATTGTCGGTTACTGAATTTATTTCGGTTAAAATAACATTCTCAACATAACCAAGACAATCTTTTGATGCTCCGTGAACTTGCGGTACACATCTAAATGAATACGGGTCCTGTACGGAGTTTTTTGATTTTTTGATAATTTCGGAACCTTTTAACAGTTTTCTTATGGTTTCGGCTGTACTTATTTGTCCTTTATGAGGACGGATTTTATGCAGATTTTCATTAAAAGGGTCAATTCTGCAATCATAAGCATCAATTGAAACAGCCGCATTAAAATCTGCAATTCTAAATAATTTTTTTATCCGCAAAACCGAATCTAAAATATAACTGCACATAAATTGTGTGCCGTTTAATAGTGCCAAGCCCTCTTTTGAGTTTAATTCTATCGGCTTTATCTTTAATGAATCAAGAACTTTTTTTGCAGATTTTTTACTTGATTTATAATAAACTTCGCCGTAACCCAGTAAAGCCAAACTCATGTGGGCAAGAGGAGCCAAATCCCCCGAAGCCCCTAAAGAACCCTGCTGATAAATTACGGGAATAATGTCATTATTATAAAATTTTATCAATTGACGAATAGTTGATAAATGAATACCCGAATTTCCGTAAGATAAGCCATGGATTTTTAATAATAACATTAATCTCGAAATTCTTTGGGGAACTTCTTCGCCCGTACCGCACGCATGAGATTTAACCAGATTTTCTTGAAGTTTAATCAAGTCTTTTTTTGATACCGAAACATTACACAATGAACCGAAACCTGTATTTATGCCATATATCGGCTCAACAGATTCGGACAACTTATTGTCAAGATAATTTCTGCAATTATTTATTAAATCTTCGGATTTCTTTGATAATTTTAAACTGAAATTATTATTTAAAATATTTTCAATTTTTTTTAAACTCAATCTTTCAGGGCTTATTAAATGTACTGCCATATTAATATAATATTATTCCATTAAGATAAAAAACAGATTTTTTGCAAATATAAAAAAAAGATTTTAACTAATTACGGATACTTTTTTGAAATAACATAATACTGAGCATTTTGATAACAAGTCGGTATTATTTACCAGGGCAATTCCTTATTATTTCCGGATCAATATCATTTTTGCTGTATGAATTATCGAAAGTCGCTGAAAATTCCTGAGCAAGAAAGTCTGCGGTTTTATTATATTCATCTTTATCTTTCCAAGTATTTTCGGGAAATAAAATTTTTACCGGAACATCAGGACAAGATTTCGGAATATTTACATGGAATCTTTTATCATGCACATATTCGACATCATTTAAATCTCCGTTAAGTGCTGCCTCAACCATTGCTCTTGTATGTTTCAGCGATATTCTTTCGCCCTCACCGAATTTTCCTCCTGTCCAGCCTGTATTTATTAAAAATACCGTTGTATTATATTTTTCCATTTTATTACCCAGCATTTTTGCATAAATTTTTGGTAATGCAGGCATAAATGGTTGCCCGAAAAATCTGGAAAAAGTAACAGTCGGTTCAACTATACCTGTTTCGGTTCCTGCTAATTTTGACGTATATCCCATTAAAAACCATAGCATAGCTTGTTCTCTTGTTAGTTTTGATATAGGAGGCAATACTCCATAAGCATCTGCTGTTAAAAATAAAATTGTTGACGGATGTCCTCCTGTAGAACTTTCTTTAATATTATTCAGAAAATACAGAGGATACGAAGCTCTTGAATTTTCGGTTAATCTGATATCTTCAAAGTCAAAATCTCCGTTTGGATATATCATTGCATTTTCAACGATTGCTCCGTGATTTAAGTAATACTCGGAGTGTAATACGGCTTTATAGATTTCGGGTTCTTTCTCAGAACTTATATTTACCATTTTTGCGTAACAGCCGTTTTCAAAGTTTGCAACTCCGTTATCGCTCCATCCGTGCTCGTCATCACCTAACAGAGAACGTTCAGGGTCAGCCGAGAGAGTGGTTTTTCCTGTTCCCGATAATCCTAATATCAGAGCAGTTTTGCCGTCTTTACCTTCGTTGGCAGAACAATGCAATGGTAATACATTTTCAAACGGCAAATAATAATTCATTACCGTAAACATAAGTTTTTTAACACTGCCAAGGTATGCAGAGCCGATAACTATTCCAAGTCTTCTGTCAAAATCAATTACTACAATTTTGTCGGTTGTTTCGCCATTAGGCAATTTTCGTAAATTCCATTCATATTTTTCTTTATCTAATTTGTCGTATGGTAAAGCTATTAAATAAAAAACTTTATTATTAAAACATGATTGTTTAATATCTTCGGGAACCGGTCTGAACATATTATCCGCAAATACCGATGTTAAAGCACGGTTTGTAATCACTTTAACGGGTAGTGCATAATTTATATCAGCACCAATAACTTTCTCATTTACATATATTTTTTTGCTTTTTTCAATATAATTAATTGCATCTTCAAAAATACTGTCAAATACCCTGTCGGTAATTGGTAAGTTATTTGGAGAGTTCCAGTCAATATATATCTGACTCTGAGGCCTTTTTACCAGTAATGTGTCTTTAGGACTTCTGCCTGTCGAGTCAGGAGGAGTCCATGTTGCAAGAGCTCCGCATTTCGAAACCATACACTCGTTATTATTTACGGCTTCTTTTATCAATTCTTTACGTTCGGCATTATTTATAGTGTTTTTATGATTAGACAGGGTGGATGAAATTATTTTGTGAGAATCTTTAAAATCAATTGTTTCCATATTCTTTTATATTATTATAATTGTTTACTGTTGCAAACTTAATATAATAAAACGACAGACTTACCAATAGATGATATATTGTAAAACACTTTTTGTTATGTTGTAAAGAATTAAATAATAATGTGTATCGGATAAAATAAATATTATTTTAGGTAGGGGAATAAGGAATAAGGGGATCTTCCATACACCCCTATACCCTATGCCCCCTATGCCTTATACCCTTATGCCTATACACATATTGCTTTCAAAAAATACGATTATAAAAAGTTTTGTCGTGTATTAAAAAATATTATTTATTTTTATCTTCTCCACCATTAAATATTTTATTAAAAGCTATTTCTTCTATGGGTTTACGTTCTCTTTCGGAAGATTCCATTTTGTAAATATCCAGGGGCAAATTAGAAGGGTCTCCCTGATATCCTATAGCAACCATAGTAACAGGTTCGAGTTTGTCCGGAATATTTAATTCGGTTTTTGCTTTTTCGGCACTAAATCCTGCCATTTCGTGTAACGATATTCCTAAAGATGTTGCTAATATATACATATTACCTAATGCAAGACCTAAATCGTGCCATGCATGATTATAAGTTTCTCCTGATTTTTCATATTTGATTCTTGCCATGGTAAGCATAAGAACCGGAGCCGATTTTACCCATGCCTGATTAAATTCTGCAAGCAGATTAAACAGCTTTTCGTACAATTCAGGATTGGTGTTTTTATTGGCATATATAAAACGCCATGGTTGTCCGTTATAAGACGAGGCAGCCCATCTTGCGGCTTCAAATAATTTATTCATTTCAGCCTCTCCTACGTCCTTATCTGTAAAAGCTCTAGTACTTTTTCTTTGTTTGATTAAATTTAATAAATCCATAACAATTAATATTAATTTATGTTAACGCTTCAAGTTTCAAAATTAAAAATTTTTTACGAAACAAATAAATTTTTAATAATATAATTTATTTTATGTTATAATTTAATATGTAATATTTTATCATTAATATTAGCATTAGTATGCATTGTGTTAGGGTAAAACAAAGTTTATTTGTAAAATATAAATATAATTTATTAAAACTGTCATGTAACATTTTTTGTTTTAAAAAATAATTATAATTTTGAAATGATTTTATTTTAATAATAATTAAAAATAGAAAATATGGCAAAAATCAGAGGAGCAATAGTTGTGGATACCGAAGGGTGTAAAGGTTGCGGTTTATGTCCGCCTGCTTGTCCGGTAAATGTACTGGCTTTAGCCAAAGAAGTTAACGGTAAAGGATATAACTATGCTTATATGAAAAATCCTGAAGAGTGTACAGGATGCGCAAATTGTGCAATTATTTGTCCCGACGGAGTTATTACCGTTTACAGGGTAAAAGTTGCCTGATTTATTTAAATATTAAAAAAGATAGATTTATGGAAAAAGAATTAAGGTTAATGAAAGGGAACGAGGCAATAGCAGAAGCGGCAATACGATGCGGAGCAGATGCATATTTCGGATACCCTATTACTCCGCAGTCGGAAATATTGGAACACTTAATGGCAGAAAAACCTCACGAAAGAACAGGAATGGCTGTGTTGCAGGCTGAAAGCGAAGTAGCTGCAATAAATATGGTTTATGGTGCAGCGGCAGCAGGAAGAATGGCTATGACATCATCTTCGAGTCCCGGTATAAGTTTAAAACAAGAAGGTATCTCTTATATGGCAGGAGCAGAATTGCCGGGTGTAATTGTAAATGTTGTCAGGGGAGGACCGGGATTGGGAACCATACAACCTTCACAAGCAGATTATTTCCAGTCAACCAAAGGTGGCGGACACGGAGATTACAGACAGATAGTTTTTGCCCCTGCATCAGTACAGGAAATGTACGACTTCGTTCAGTTAGGTTTTGAACTTGCGTTTAAATATCGTAACCCCGTTATGATACAAACAGACGGAATTATCGGGCAGATGATGGAAAAAGTTATGCTTGGAGAACAAAAACAAAGAAGAAAACCCGAAGATATCGTAAAACAATGTCCATGGGCTACAACAGGAAAAACAAAAAACAGAGAAAGAAATATTATTACTTCATTAGACCTTACTGCTGCAAGCCAAGAAAAATTTAATTTCAAACTTATAGAAAAATATAAAGAAATTAAAGAAAAAGAAGTAAGATTTGAAACTTTTGATTGCGAAGATGCAGATTACATATTTGTTTCTTACGGCTCATCTGCAAGAATTTGTATGAATGCAATAAAAATGGCAAGAGCTAAAGGAATTAAAGTAGGATTATTAAGACTTATAACTTTATTCCCGTTCCCCGAAAAGAAAATTGCGGAAATGACCGATAAGCTTAAAGGATTTCTTACAGTTGAAATGAGTGCGGGACAAATGGTCGAAGATGTAAGACTCGCAGTTAAGTTTAAAAAACCGGTCGAGCATTTTGGTCGTATGGGAGGCGTTATTCCAACTCCCGAAGAGATAGTTGAAGCATTAGAACAAAAAATTATAGGAGGTTAAAACTATGACAGAAATTAAAATTAATGATATTATAAAAAAAGAAAATCTTGTTTATGAAAGAAGCAAGGTTTTAACTCCCAATACTTTGCACTATTGTCCCGGATGCGGACACGGTACGGTTCATCGCCTTATTGCAGAAGTTATTGACGAACTTGATATTCAGGATAAAACTATCGGAATTGCTCCGGTAGGTTGTTCGGTTTTGATGTATAATTATATGGATATTGATGTGCAACAGGCTGCTCACGGTAGAGCTCCCGCACTTGCAACAGGTATAAAACGCACCATGCCCGACACTTATGTGTTTACATATCAGGGAGACGGAGACCTCGCTGCAATAGGTACCGCAGAAACAGTACATGCATGCAACAGAGGAGAAAATTTTACGATTATTTTTATAAATAACGGAATTTATGGAATGACAGGAGGACAAATGGCTCCCACAACATTACCGGGAATGCCCGCTTCAACATGCCCCTACGGAAGAGACGTCCAGACGATGGGAAATCCGTTAAAAATAACCGAACTGCTGGCGCAATTACCCGGAACATACTTTGTTACAAGAACTGCTGTCCATACTCCAAGACTTGTCAGACAAACTAAAAAAGCTCTGAAAACCGCTTTCCAAAGTCAAGACCTGAAAAAAGGACTCTCTTTTGTTGAAGTGGTAACCAATTGTGCTTCAGGTTGGAAATTGCCTCCCGTAGAGGCAAACAAATGGTTAGAAGAAAATATGCTGCCGTTTTATCCGCTTGGAGATATGAAAGTAGAAGGAAAATTAATTGAAAAATAATTTAATACTTAATAATTATGACCGAAGAAATTATTATAGCAGGATTTGGAGGACAAGGCGTTCTCTCTATGGGAAAAATTTTGGCTTATTCAGGTTTGATGCAAGGACAAGAAGTTTCATGGATGCCGTCCTACGGACCCGAAATGAGAGGCGGAACTTCTAATGTAACCGTAATTATAAGCGACGAAAGAATAAGCTCTCCGATTCTTATCAAATACGATACGGCAATTATCCTTAACCAACAGTCAATGGATAAATTCGAACCAATGGTTAAAACGGGCGGAACTCTATTATACGACCCGAACGGAATTACAAGACATCCCGAAAGAAAAGATATTAATATTTATAAAATTGAAGCAACACAAGTCGCACAGGAAATGGGAAACCCTAAAATCTTTAATATGGTTGTACTGGGCGGATTTCTAAATATAAAACCATTGGTAAAAATGGATAATGTCATTAAAGGACTCGAAAAATCAATCCCTAAAAGACATCATAAATTATTACCCTTAAACGAAGAAGCTATCAAAAAAGGACAAAATTACGTGGAGAAAGTGTAGGGGAGAAGTGATAACCATTATTTTTTAACTTTTATCCCCGATTTAATATTTAAAGCATCCTGTAAATGCTTATTTGAATAATAAGCAGAATCACTTGATATTTCAGCACTGTTTAATAATCCCGAACCAGGTAAAGATGGTAAAACTATGATTTGTGTGCTGTTTTTGTTTTTACGTAAGTATTCTAATCGTAAATCATAAGCCTTAGCATATACAGGAACAGTTTTAGCCTGAATAATAAGTGTTCCAAGATTCAATCCTAATGCAAGCATAAGACATAAACCCAATAAATATTTCGGATTTAAAAATTTGATTACTTTAAATACTCCCAGATAATAATAAAACAAAGATAAAGCAATTAAAGACATAAATGTAACAGGAAAAAGTGTACGATACGCTGCTACATCCTGTGTGATATAAGTTACAGGTAACTGAAACATGAAAATTGAAACAAAATATAATATGGCAATAATTGTTGTTTTTATTAAAAGTTTTCTGTTGTTAATTCTTATGGAATTTATTGCCCCGATATAATAAGCAGGAATACAAAATATTATTAAGTATGGTAATATTGGAGGTATTCTTAATAAAAATATCATCCCCGAAATTTTAATATTTAAAACAAATGCCCCTGCTATACTTATTTCATCAAAAAAATTTCTTCTGATAATATTGCCGTCTGCATTCAGTAGAACTAAAAAAGACAATAAGCAGGTTATAAATGCTGTCGTATATTTGATATTGATTTTTTCAGGAAATAACTTTATGCCGTAAAACCCGAAATAGTTTATTACACCTGTAACTAATATTACCGATAAAACAAACAAAGCCAATGGTTCGGAAGATGCTCCGATATATAAAAATGAAATTATTATAATTAAAATATTAATAATAAGTTTTTTTGTTGTCCAAATAGAAGAAATGCCGAAAAGCAATAACAAAACAGGAATTAAATAAGTATTTGCCGAACATAACCGAAACCATATTCCGTTGAGATCTATTGTAGAATAAAAAATTGCAGAAACAACAAAAACTGAAATATTTATTTTTTTAAATAAGTTAATATTCCCTGCAAAATCATATATTTTGAATGTGTCAAATAATTTATGAACGGCATAAATAAATAAGCCTAAAACAGCTGTTCCGTAGAAAAAAAGCAGATATTCAAAATTATGAAACGAAATCATAAATCTGTTAAATAAACCCGAAGCCCACCGCCCTGACCATTTATTATATTCATTCAGAGTTCCTTCAATAACACCATAATCATTAACGTTTGCAATAAAATAGAAGTCATCAGTCGAAAAACGGTTATAATAGTTTAGCAATGTCATCAAAGCAATAAAAAACAAATTACTGAACAATAAAATAAAGAACATTATTTTTGCTAATGATATTTTATTGAAATTCAACGACATAGATGACTTGTTTTTTTATTTAATCAATCTTAAAATCTCAAAACTATTATATTTACTGTCAATTACCAACAGTTTGCCGTCAAGGGTTTCTCCTGTTCCCGTAATAATTTTTATTGCTTCTGCAGATTGTATGCTGCCGACTATAGCCGGTGTTGTGCCGATTACTCCGGGTACATCTCCGCTGTTTTCAGGAATTTCCGGAAATAAGTCTCTGTAAGAATATTTTGTTTTATAATTAAATACCGATACCTGTCCCGAGAATCCTTTAATTGCCCCGTAAACAAAAGGAATGTTTAACTTCTTGCAGGTTTCGTCAATCAGGTATCTTGTCTCAAAATTATCTGTACAATCAATTATTAAATCATAATTTTTTGCAATTGTTACCGCATTTTCTTTTGCAAAACGAATATTATACGAATTGATTTTTGTATTGGAATTTAGTCCCTGCAATCTTTGTTTTGCAATATCAATTTTACTTTTTCCGATATCTTTTTCCGAAAATAAAACCTGTCTTTGTAAATTAGATAACGTAACCGTATCATTATCAACAATACCTATTGTCCCAATACCTGCTGCTGTCAGATATAAAGTAACCGGCGAGCCTAAGCCTCCCGTACCGATAATTAATACTTTTGCATTTTTCAACTTTATCTGATGTGTTTCTTCAAATCCGTCAATTAAAAAATGCCTGCTGTACCTTTCTTTTTCTTTATCTGATAGTTTTTGCATAATAT
>SLSH01000023.1 GCA_007130555.1 Bacteroidales bacterium | reverse complement strand
TCCATATAGTGCTTCAAATTCTGGAGGACGTTGTACCCGCCCTTGTTTGGATTCATGCTCGCCCCAAATACGATAATTGAACGCGGGTTGAAGAAATTTTTCATATATATGGGTTATAGCCCTTTCTTTTTGAATCTTTTTTTTCTTTTCCTTTAAATGCGGATAATACTAATGATCTTATGTTCCTTCCTATGTGGCTTGCGATCTTTATGTTAAGTTTTATTGGCAACCAGATCTTGCTCGTTCTAACGCGAAGGTCTAAGGTGATTCATGCAATCTTTGCTCCGCTTCAAGCGCTGGGTTCGCTCTACCATGAATTTTCCCATTATGTATTTGCGAAAATTTCGGGGTTGCATGTTGAATTAGAGAAGGTCAACAGAAAATGGGGTTACCTTGATTATCTGAAAGAAGATTCCGTTATTATCCGGGTTCTTTTAGTTGCATTAGCACCGTCATTTCTTGGAACGCTTCTCTTGTGCGAATTAGGCTATTGGGTTGTTGTAAATAATGCGACGTTACATCTTGGGGTCATTGTCGGGATTTGGATCGGGATGCTGGTGATTTTTCTCGCAATCGGTTCTTGCCTAAAAGATCTACAATATCCTTATGCTTTACTTTCTCACAATCCTAAAGGATGGTTGTGGGAATGCGTCTTCCTCTTAGGAACTCTCCCTCTCTATTTTGAGCTCTATTCTATATTGGAGATAAGATTTCCCTTGCGCCCCCCTTATTTGAGCATCGTTACATTCATTGTTTCCTATGGCAGTATTCGGATTTTCAAAGCAGGGTTGGTTATAATAAAGGCGAGAATTAAGAAGCAAGAGATTAAACAACTAAATCACCATGCTCCCGTTCAAAAAACCCCAAAATATTTAGAGGATAAGCGCTCTGTGGAAGAAAAACTTATGGAAAATAGATCTTTGCCTTGGTACTTAACATCCGAGGTTTTAGACGCGGATCTTCAAGAAGAGCGCAATCAAAAGTCTCCTCAGATAAGGAACTCTGAGTTTGACTTTCTCCCGCTCCACAAAATGTTATATGAATACTCTGAGCTAATTTGTCGTTATCAGCTTAATCTGGATGAGGAATCTCTCATTGAACTCAACCCTCAATGCGGTATTTCACGGGAATTCAAGTCAACTCTAAGTCCGGACTTGATAAGTCAATTTTCGCCCCAAAGTTTGCAAGATGCTTTCAAGAAATGGTGGAAAAAAGCCATGAAAGCTAAGGCGCCTACGGAGCAAAAGGCTCTATTCATTATTGGCGTCAAAATTCTTGCCAAACTTCTCGCGTCCTTAATGTTATTCAAGGATCTTGAGATCTCAATGGCTTCTCTGGTTGCCTTAGATTTCAGTCAAGAAGACATGACGCGTCTTGTTGATCTTAATTCATTTACATGGATTTTGGATCATTCTGAATCAGTCCATCTCACAAAAACGCATTTCAATACGCTTATTTCACTCTTCACTACTATTCTTACAAAAGCACGAATTGGAGGTTAATCATGTCAATCAAAGCATTCTTTATCCTGGTGTTCCTTTATGTGACCATCATTTTACTTCAAACACGCCCGCACATAGTCTTTTTCTTCGCCCTATGTTATGTCTTCTACAAAATATTGCTCAGAAAGTCCTAGAAATCGAAGGTTGATCCGATTTTAGAAAAACTCGACATAATTGCGACTCGCCTTCAATCATCGAATCAAATTCCTACACTAAACACACAAACTAGAAGGCGATCTCCACATTTGCCATTGTCTTCTTCATCCGAAGGGAAAACAAACGGTGGCATCAATTTTAATTCCCAATCAAAACGTAGTTCCTCTCGGAGTGATCTTTACACCTTCCTGACTTCTCTTCAGAATAATACGAGAGAATGGAACTCGAAAAATAAAAATAATAAATCGGAGGTTTGAGATGAAAGCAATTGAAGAACAATACCGGAAATTTCTGCAAACTTTACTCCTTGAATTTTTGGGCTCGGAATCGGAAGAATTTGAGATTTCTATCAATGAAGTTCAAGAAAAAATGCGCCTGAGCAAAGAAGACGCCCAATGTCTCTTTAATATTTTTAATAAAACGTGCACGTTCCTTGATTCAATTAAGCAGCATCAGAGCTCGTCCTTCCAACTCAAACGTTCGATCGAGCTGACCAAAGATGAACTGGCGGTCTTTTCGGATTTTTCTCTTATTTCCAGTAAAATGCCGTTGATTGATCGTGACTTTTCAAGTAATCCGACTTTAACCCGGTTAAAGCAAAATTTTCCGTTTTTATTCCGGTTTAAAGACGGAAAATGGAATGCAAGTATTATTGGACAAGATATCGGGCAAGAATATAAGTCTCTTGTCAAACTCAATAGTTTGCCTAACGAAATCGAATTAAAGAACTTGTATATCGCTCTGAAGTAAGCCCGAGAAGCCTAGGATTTTTCTTTTCCTTTATATTTTACTAATTCTATAGAGATTATGGGGTCAAAGTCTTGTCGGTTTGTATTACTTCTTTTCTTATT
>SLSH01000353.1 GCA_007130555.1 Bacteroidales bacterium | reverse complement strand
TGCTCGTATACGTACACGTGCACTTCTTGATCTTTCTGAAGTAGACTTATGTCAGTTCCCGTCATACGCAATCCGTAACCAACGCCGCTACATTCAAGCACGACTTCATCAATATCTACTTGTGCAACTACGCCTCTCAATGTGGCAATCATATACGCATTTTATCACTGTTACCGATTATTTGCTTATTCCCAGAGACGGCTCATAACAGAGCGCTGCCGCCAAAGCGTCGGCACAATCGTCCGGCTTAGGCAAATCAGAAAGATGCAGCATAGTTTGTACCATTTGCTGGATTTGGTTCTTTGTTGCTCTGCCGTACCCAGTAAGTGACTGCTTTATCTCTAGTGGCGTGAGTTCAATAATCGGCATATTAGCCTGTTTACCAGCTAAAATAATCACCCCGCGAGCATGACTCACGCTAATCGCTGTAGTTACATTACGCGCAAAGAATAGTTTCTCAATTACCATAACTTCAGATTTCGTTTCTTTGATGATACTACTGATCTCTTCATGAATTTCGATCAAACGCTCATCTAATGGTTGATCAGGCCTAGTGCGTATAACACCGGCATCGACAAGAGTTTTTTTCTGTCCATGTGCATCAATCACCCCAAAGCCAACGATCCCGGTTCCTGGATCAATCCCAAGTATCCTCATGTATATTTTAGCCCTCTGGGTTGACCCCTTCAGCGAATTCAAAATTGGTATAGGTTTCGGTTACATCGTCTAGGTCATCTAGTGCGTCCATTAGCCGACTGACTTTTCCAGCAGTCGCTTGGTCGCTTATTTCAATCGTGTTTTGTGGTAAGTAGGTAAGCTGCGCTTCAACGATTTCTGCACCGAGTTCTTTGAGCTTGTCGCGCACTTTGGCAAACTCTTTTTGCTCGGTGTAAATTACTGACTGGTCGCCTTCTTCAGCCACGTCTTCCGCTCCAGCATCAATCGCCTGCATCATCACTTCTTCGCCAGTGCCTTTGACTCGAATTTCGCCTTTGTGATCAAACTGGAACGCTACCGCGCCTTTTTCAGCAGTGTTGCCACCATGTTTTGAAAACGCCGTGCGTACTTCAGGAAACGTTCGGTTTAGATTGTCTGTTGCTGCTTCTACGAGGATTGCTACACCGCCCGGACCATAGCCTTCATAGAGTACTTCTTGGATCTGCTCACCACCAAGCTTTCCAGCGCCTCTATCGATAGAACGCTGGATGTTTGCAGCTGGCATATTATCAGCTTTCGCGCGATCAATCGCGAGTCGCAGTGAAAAGTTCATATCAGGGTCTTCACCAGCTTTTGCGGCTATCGCAATTGCGTTGCCGTGTTTGGTAAATATTGCACCGCGTTTGGCGTCTTCTACCGCTTTGCCGCGCTTAATCTTTGACCATTTACTGTGTCCGGCCATATGAACCTTCGTATCCTTTCACTTATAGTCGCAGTATAGCATGAACAATGTATATTTACAGGGGTACAAAAATACTTGACGCGTCAAGTATTTTTTTACAACATATGCAAACTGCTCATCTGTAAGTAAACTATTAATTGAGGAGTACCGTCATCTGGTTCAGCCGAACAAAATCCACACCAAGTTTGTGCGCAACTTCAAAGCAACCATAGCCATCTACTGCTAACGTCTTCTTTGCCCTTCGCAAATTAAAGACGTGTCTGCTATTTTTTTATTAACGCTCTAGGCGTGCAATTAGGTATTTTAGACACGAAAAAACTCCACTCGTAAGGTGGAGCTGTGTCGTGGAGGGCCGTCCGGGGCAGGTCGCTTTGCTCTTGCGCACTCGTTGTCCTCGAAATACATTCCTGCGGGTAACTTCGTTGGCGCCCGAACCCTCGCTCGCCATGCTCGCTACTCCGGGTTCGATGTCACCAAAGACATCCAATCAAAAAACCCTGCCAGAAGGCAGGGCTCTTTGATTGGAGGGCCGTCCGGGGCTCGAACCCGGGACACCCTGCTTAAAAGGCAGGTGCTCTAACCAGCTGAGCTAACGGCCCATATTCAGGCGAATAACTCCTTGTATTATCGATATTTTTCATTAAATGTCAATGCCCTCACATCTGTTTTTGCTATACTGATCACAGCTTGACCACAATAAGAAAGGCACAAAAAATGAAGCAGCGTTCACCACTTTCATCACTCTTGCTTAGCGCATTTGTGCCATTTTATTATCTATACTGGCTCCATGTAACCGGAAAAGCCATCAATAAAAAAGGCGGTAATGCCCCAAGTATCTTGCTCATACTTGCCCCACTATTGTTAATTATTGGTGTGATTTCGTTAGGACTTGCCAATGAGGCTATAGGAGGTCCGGAAGGAGTAAACGCAATTGCTGTGATAATTGCGCTCCTTGCGATGCCGCTTTTATTAATCTTTCCAATCGTTTTTGATGTTCAGTTTTCTAGAGCAATCGAAGAAGTTACAGACGGTAAGCTAAATTTTGCCACGGGATTTGTGTTGATGTTTTTTGTTACTCCGGTAGCAGCATATGTTTTTCAAGACAAGCTAAATA
>SLSH01000359.1 GCA_007130555.1 Bacteroidales bacterium | reverse complement strand
CAGGATGAAGCAGACGAAATAAAGGAAATATTAAATAGTGATAGAAGCATTCTTGAATTATGTCATGAAATGTCAGAAAAACTCTGGAGGGAGGATGATATATTTAAAGATTTGGAAGAACTTAAAAACTAAATAAAATGGAAAGTATTTTAGATGGACGGGATGAGATCTTAATGGATAATTATTTAAAATCTTTAAAGTCGCTTATTCGGGCAAAGATATTACTATTTGAGATCAAACATAATGTTATGGTCATAGGAATGGACTATGATAAAATAGGCTTTGCAATAGATGTAGACTCGGATTTTTGTAAAATATAGAGTTGGGGGATTATTCAAACAGTTCAAAATAAGTATCAAGTAGTTGTTTTGTTATAACAGGTGTCACATCCACCCTCTCTCCCCTTATAGACATATAATCTCCAAGCGGTGTATAGTGATACTTATCTATGAAGTTAAGCTGGAAAGCAACATCATCTTCTTTGAAGTCTTTTTTCCACCTGATCCTCATGTATTCAGCCTTAGCCGGGTTACCTTTGGTGCTTAAAAGCATTTTAAGGTCTTCCCGTGTCTGTTTATCAGAGATGTCGAAAGTGTTCCATGCTGACCATAGTTTAGCCTCTCTCCCCTGCTGCCCTTTCCAGATATCCATCCTTTCCTTTAGCTTGTGTATCTCGGCTTCTTCATCGGCAGTCAACTCCCTGCCTTGGGCTCTTCTTTCTATTTTCTGTATCTTTTCGTACTCCTCATTTTCCTGAACCCTTCTCTGTTCTTCAATAAAAAGGAATTGATCGGTATCCATCTCTCCATAAAACTCCCTCATGTGTTCGGGTACATCCATTAAAGCCCTCTGTTGGGAGTCCCACAAAACACTAACGGGGTCACCCCTTTCGAGAGACCATTCGCTCCACCCCCCTAATCTTAATAGAGGATCATCTGCCTCGCCATTGGCAACATCATGAATTGCATGTCCTAAGTTAGACAACGCCGGATACGGAACACCCGCTATCGGGGCTACTGCTTTAGCTAATTTGTCGGCTATGGCAGCAACCTCCCAGATACTTATATCATGTACTCCGTCATTAAACTTCTTAACTAATTTACCCAGTTCCACCCCTGCTCTTAATGCATCATTTACATGAGATGTATAGGAGTCAAACTCAACCCCAGGAACAGGAGTCTTAGTATTTCCAAATGCAGTTTCATAAATACCAACACCAAGTTTACCGGCAAGGAAGTACATCTGGATATTCCCTAAGACGGCTGCCTGTATCTGATCTTTCTCATGCCATTTAAAACCATTTCCCACAAAAGTAAACAACGAGGGGAGAAGGATATGATTTATAAAAACTATTTTGGCTGCATTGGCGGGATTCTCTCCTTTAATGAGCCTTCTAACTCCTGCCAAAGTAGTCCTGTGATAAAGAGATGGGGCGTTGAGATACATAGTCATATACTTCAAAACAGAGCTGTGTCTCTGCCAGTAAGAGAGGTCGGCAACCGAAGAAGCTTGCTGTGAGAGTCTTGTAGCATATTCAAACTGTTGAATAGCTGCTTTATGGGCATTCTCGTGTCCGAGGTGTTTGTTTTGATTATAAGTATAATTGTAAACAGAATACCCTCCCATTAAGATAGCTGCTTTATCGCCCCACTTAACAAGAGCCATAGCGGTATCCCTTAAATGGTCAGTCTTGTTGGACATCATCTTTTCGTAGCTCTGCTTCATATTTAAAAGAAGATCCCTGTCCCACCCCTTATGGTATCTCTCTTTCAGATAGGTAGAGTTGTCCATCAGCATATTCCAGTGCTTGACAGGGTTAGACCAGAACTTAGCTATCCCCGACATAAAGTCCCCTATAGGCATATAACTTGCAAAAGCGGGAATGGATGTTAACTGTTTAACAGCAATAATAGGCTTTAGACCAAGAGTAGCGGGGTAGACCCTTGTTCTTATGTTGTCAAGCATCCTGATAGCCCTGTAATGATCCTTGGCTGTTCTTGCAAAATCATTAATAAAACTATCTATAACGGTATTATAAACCCTCCCAAATTCCCTTTGGATTATATCTGTAGTGTTTTTGTTCTTAAAGAAGGTGTTTAGCTTATTTATCGTAGGATACCACCCTGCCCAATAGGACATCTTCTCGATGTAGTCAGATAAGACCATATCTCCATCCATCCATTTTATAGGAGCGGTAGAACCCACCCTTTCTTTGGTTGACCTGTTATTGGCAGTTGCTATATGCCCTTTCTTCTCGAAGGCATCGTACATATCCTTTCCCTCCATCTCCCTAAACAGGGGAGAGTAGAACTCATTTAGGGGCATATCCCTTCCGAAAAATTCCTTATAGAAAGGATTGAATTTCTCCCAAAGCTGAGGATAGAGCACCTCTAACTGATGGTCAGCCCAAGCCTTAACATCGGGATCGAGGAAATTCTCTATAGCTGCCTTCTTCTCGGGGGAGAACTGTTTTTCTATCGTTAAGGCAAGCGATGGGTCTTGAAACTTCTGAT
>SLSH01000312.1 GCA_007130555.1 Bacteroidales bacterium | reverse complement strand
TGAGCCATTTGCCCGTACGTATATTATCGGTTTGACCCGCGCATAAACTGCAGCTTGCTGGGACGGGCGAAGGGGTGTCCGGAAGGCAGCCTCTTCCTGACAACCCGCCCAAACTCTCATCACGGATGATAAAAACCCCAAAAACACCGATAAGAATTCCCCAGCACATATGTTCGGTCGAGGGTGGAGCCACGTGCTATCTGACCGGGCATGGTAGTAGACTATCACCAGCGATCACGGCTGGAGGTAGGCATGTTAGGCAAGGGGAGATGGTATATGATACGCACTATGAGACAGGACGGGCTATCAGTAAGCGAGATATCCAGAAAGCTGGGAGTCGACAGGAAGACCGTCCGAAAAGCACTGAGCAAAGACAGCTGGCCAGACGACCACCGACCCAGAGTGTTGCGGCCATCGAAGCTGGATGCATTCAAGCCGTATATCGACGCAAGGCTTGAGCAAGCAGCTCTGTCGGCGGTGAGGATATATGAGGAGATACTGCCTCAGGGCTACGATGGGAGGTTGTCTATTCTCAGGGACTACGTGCGGGGAGTAAAGGACGAGCAGCGCATGCTTGCGGTAGTTCGGTTCGAGACGATGCCAGGGGAGCAGTCTCAGGTGGACTGGATCCACATGGGCAACGGTATCTTCGATGCCCCGACGCGCCCCGTCTACGGTTTCGCGATGGTGTTGGGCTGGAGTCGGTGTCGATTCGTCACGTTCCGTTATGCGATGGACCTCAACACCCTGATGCGCTGCCACATCGAAGCATTCCGCTACTTTGGTGGCTACACCAGAGAGTTGCTCTATGACAACCTCAAGACGGTGATACAGAGGCCCAGGACTGGTGAGACGGCTGCTGTTGTGAACCCGGCGTTTGCCGACTTCGCGGGCTACTACGGGTTCAGGGTAGGTGCGTGTGCGCCTTACCGTGCTCAGACGAAGGGCAAGGTGGAGCGGCTAGCCAGGTATGTCAAGGACAACTTCTTCCTTGGTCGAGAGTTCACCAGCCTTGACGACTTGAACCACCAGGCGCGCATGTGGTGTGACCGGGTCAACAGCAAGGTTCATGGCACCACCGGCCTGGTTCCCAGCCAGCAGGTTGAGCGAGAGGGTCTTATACCACTGCCGGCCACGCAATACGACACGTCCAGGTCGAGCATACGAATCGTCAGCCGGGACTGCTTCATAAGCTATGAATCCAGCAGATATGAGATGCCCTACAGGCTTGCAGGGTCGGCTGTAGTTGTGCGCGACGACGACGATGGCAGGATCAGGGTGTTTCGCGATGACGAGTTGGTTATCGAGCATGAAAGAGCGCTGGGAAGAGGCGAGGTAGTGCGCAAGGAAGGGCTAAACGACGAACTATGGAGGAAGATACTGGGGAGGAACTGGGCCAACCGATGCGAGCGATCGCGACCATCTGTAGGGGAGAGGCCATCGATCATGCTTGTAGGAGGAGCGATCCCGGATGTGGAGGTAGAGCATCGAGCGCTTGGATACTATGAGGAGGCAGTAGGGGGTTAGATATGGCGACTGAAGCACTGGCCTATGAACGGATGCACCTGAACCTCAAGAGGCTTGGGTTGCTGACAATATCGGAGATGGTGGATCAATACCTGCAGGAGGCGGCGACGCGGGAACTCACATATCTGGAGACGGTGGATGGACTGCTTGATGCGGAGGTGATTGCACGACAGGAGAGGACGTATGAGACCAAGGTGAAGTTAGCAGGGTTTCCGTATAGAAAGGGGATAGACAGCTTCGACTTCTCGTTCCAGCCGTCACTGGACAAGAAGCTGATAAAGGAGTTGCTGACGCTTAGGTTCTTGTCTGATGGGACTAACGTGGTTCTGCTGGGGCCACCTGGAGTGGGGAAGACACACCTGGCGGTGTCGATAGGGATGGCGGTGTGTCAGGCGGGGCACCAGGTCTACTTCACCAGTGCAGCAGACCTGGTGGGCGGGCTTGTCAAGAGCTACGGTATGGGGAAGTTTGACTCTAAGATGAGGTTCTACTGCCGTCCGAGCCTGTTGATCATAGACGAAGTAGGATATCTGCCGCTGGACCGGCAGGCATCCAACCTGCTGTTCGAGTTGATCTCCAAGAGGTATGAGAACAGCAGTTCGATCATCCTGACGTCCAACAGGGGATATGGCGAATGGGGGTCTATGTTCGCGGAGCCAGTGATAGCCTCGGCCGTTCTCGACCGGCTGCTTCATCACTCGGTGACCATTAACATCCGAGGGGAAAGCTACAGACTCAGGGACAAGAGAAAGGCCGGCATCATCTCACCAGCATCGGCGGTGAAGCAGAAAGAGTAGTCCCAAAGTGGGGAATTCTCGTCGGTGAAATTGGGGAATTCCAAATCGGTGTTGACACTTTGCGCCGAAGCCCCCGTCATCGTCATACGCGGCATAGGCGATAGACGGCCTCGTCTGCGGCCCAGGCAGCATCCAGAACCGCAGATTCCGCTGATGATGTTGCAGATTTCGCAGATGGTGCACTGCGGTGCCG
>SLSH01000264.1 GCA_007130555.1 Bacteroidales bacterium | reverse complement strand
GATAAAAATGCAGTAATTGAAGAAGAAAGCATGAATAAAAAATCAAATGTCGGAACAATTGGCTATATTCCTGCAATATTCGGCAATATTTGTGCGGCAGTTGTAATAAGAGAGTTGGCTGAGAAATAATTTTTTAATGCATTTTTTAATAGTCATTAAAAAAAATGTATATTTGCCAAAAATATTTTACATTAATTATTTATAATGTTGTCGTTGATAAAGAGATATATTGAAAAGTTTATATTAAAATCGGTTCAGTTTTTTCAAAATCTTAAAAATAAACTCGAACAAAAAAAATATTCGCGTTCGGATGCCGAATATTCAAAACCACGACGTCGTTATGTTTCTTTGTTGGCTTTATTGCTTTCTTTATTTACATTAGTACTATTACTGATATTGTTTATTCATACCAACAGAAAAATCAATCGTTATCATTCTGAATTAAAAGATTTAATTGAACTTGGGCATAAAATATCAAATGAAAGAATTGACAAAATTCAGAAACAACTTTTTACATTGCAGGTGGATTTTAAAGCTGTATTAATAAAAGAGCAGGAAGAAAACAAAGAGGTTCTTGACAAATTGCAGGAAGAAATTACCAAATTGTTAACAGAATTGGATGACCATCAGGATACGCATGAAGGGCACGGAGAAACGATAGAAAAGATAAAGAAAGAACTTGTTATGTTACAAATGGATATAGAGTCTTTTACAGGAATGGAAAGGCGTGAATCGTTATTTGACAGAGAAACAATAATTGACAGAAAAATTTTGGAAGTTTATGTCCCTACTCAAATAGAAACAGTAGGGGGGCTTAATTTAGAAATGGTACTTATAGAAGGAGGTACATTTACAATGGGATGTACTCCGGAACAGGGGGACGACTGTTATGGTGACGAAAGACCTGCTCATGAGGTTACTGTAAGTGATTTTTATATAGGGAAATACGAAATAACTCAAAAACAATGGCGTAAGGTTATGGGAAGCGACCCTTCCGAAGCATATTTTAAAGGTTGTGATGATTGTCCGGTAGAACGTGTCAGCTGGGATGAAGCACAACAATTTATCCGCGAACTAAACAGAATGACAAGAAACAATTATCGTTTACCAACCGAGGCAGAATGGGAATTTGCAGCTAGAGGCGGAAATAAAAGTCAGGGTTTTAAGTATGCGGGAAGCAATAACCTTAATGAAGTTGCGTGGTATGACAATAACAGCGGAAGAAGAACACATCCTGTCGGGCAAAAAAAACCTAACGAACTGGGATTGTACGATATGAGCGGTAATGCATGGGAATGGTGCAGCGACTGGTATGGGAGATATACTCCTCAAAGTAAAGTAAATCCTCAAGGTCCTGCTTCAGGAACTCACAGAATTTACAGAGGTGGCGGATATAATAGCAATGAAGTACGCTGTCGAGTAACAAACCGTTATTTATTTGCTCCCGAATTTTCCGGAACATTTTTCCTCGGGCTAAGATTAGCATTAGACAAAAATTAAAATTCCAAAACTACAGTTCGGATAATTTTATGGTGCAAAATCATATACCGTAACGGCTATATTTTGTTTGCTGAGTTTATTTAGAATTATAAGTTCAATTTTATCCCAGTTTCCTCTTGCAAGTCCGCAGCCTATTCTGGGCATGTGTATAGAAGCATTGATTTTTTTTGCAAATTCTCCGATTTTCTCAAGTCCTTCTTCAACAGCTTGATAACGGATAGGAGGGGAGCCATTCTCATCTTCGGTTATACCGTGTTGTCCGATAATATTTGCTACCCAGATATCTTTTTCGGTTTTTACAAACTGAACTCTGCCAAGCTCAAAATCTTTTCCTGATTTATACCAGTCTTTATATTCTTTTTCGGGCTCTCTCCAATGTTTCGAAATTGCGAGAACAAAACCTTTACCCCAGGCACCTATATCGTTACAGATATGAACAATAATTTTATTTCCGGATTGCTGAGGGTTGGTGGCATCTCCTTTTATGAAATTAATTTTTTTCATTATAAAAAAAACTTACAATTTCGACATAAACTTATTTACATCAATTATAAATCTGTTATGAATTCCGTTTCCTATTTCTCCTTCTTCGTCATAAGCGGTAACTTTAAAGGTAAGTTTAGGTTCGTCCACTTCTATTAGTTCAGATTCACAAATAACTTTCATGTTTATAGGAGTTGCCTTGATATGTACAACATTTACCTTTGTCCCTACTGTTCCGTATCCTTCGGGCAAATAATCCAAAACAGAGTTCAGACATGTTTTTTCCATAAGAGCTATCATGGCAGGAGTGGCAAATACTTCTACCAAACCGCTTCCGTATTTTGCGGCAGTATCGTCATAAGTTACTATGAGTTCTTCTTTCCCTTTAATCCCTGTTATAAGTTTTTTTTCCATATTATATGGTTTTGATAATTGATTTTTTGATTTGTTATTTATAAATATTTATGAAATAAATATCTAACGACCATTGTCCATTCTAATTCGTCTTCTTTGTTCCAGGATATAGAAAGCGATAAAAATATTATCAAAATCATCGTCAATTTCAACAACTATATCATTTTGCAATAAGTAGAATCTTTGTCCGAGTATGCTTTCATCCAGGCTAATAGTATAAGTTCCTTGTGGCAGATAAAAAGAAAAGTTTCCACGGTTATCTGTAATTGTTGTATATGATTTATTATGATTTTTTGCAAATATCATAATATTCGATACATCTACCCCGACATCTTTAAAGATAGAAAATTCTTCCAGTTCGACATATACGGTTCCGCTAATATGAACTCCTCTTGTATAAGGGATATAAATAACTTCATCTTGGAATATATGTATAGAATCGGGTATATTAGCGAACCATCCGTAAAGATTATCAAGACTAAATGAAGACCATTTATATGAACCGCAAGGCATATTTATTAACATACACTTACCGTCTTCATTTGTCATTACTTCATAAGTTCCTTGAGCAGGATTATTAAGTCTGACAACCATATTATCCAAAATAAAATCATTACGTTCATCGTATACTCCTGTGCCGTCAATATCATAGAAAACAATAAATTCAACGGTAGCATAATCATTTTTTGTGCCGGGAATCGGGATACCGAATTCTTTTCTTAATCCTGCTCCGAGATAAAAATGCCCTGTCCATGGATTTACCGCTAAGTCATGCTCTTCTTTTTGATATAAATACATAGTCGGATCCGGGTCTTTTACACCTCTGTGTAAATTCCATTGAGCAAAAACATTAAATCTCCAGCCTCCTCTTGAGAAATAATATATTTCAGGATAAAAACTTACATTATTTCCGGAAACTGTTGAGTGGCTATAATTTACCATTGCCTGAGTTACCCAGCCGATAATTGGCAATACGTATTGTTTACGTAATGAAACACTGATAATTTGCGGATTTCTTGCACTATTATAAAAATAATAATCAGGAGCGAACGAAAAATTCCCTAGGTTATAACGACACATAAAGCTCCATGTTTTATATTGTACATAACCCGAAGTTTGCAGAAAAAATCTATTAAATTTTTCTACATAAATTGCTCTGTTGTAACCTCCCTGCAAGTTAATAAAATATCTTACATTTCTCATGAAGTCGAAGTTGCTGAAATTAAATCCTGCTCCACGTGAGTGTACTTCAAAATTACTGATATTAGAGATATTATAAAATATCAAAGGACTTATAGTTCCGATTGTAGTACCCGAACGTATAAAATTCATCTGATTTCTTAAAAAATAATTAAATACAGTATCAATATGAACAAAATTATATCTGTGATAATTATTTCTTAAACTAATTCTGAAATTATCTGTTACCCGAACGCTTGATTGATGATTTGCACGAAATCTTTCGGAAGAGTAATGTCCGAATTCAGGAGAATAATATGTAGCACTTAAATTTGTTGATAAAACTCTGTTAAAAAAACTTCCCGAATAATTACCCCCATAATAGTATCCCTGACTAATTTCGTTTGTTGTGTAAGTATTTTCACTAAAGCCTCCTCTAAAACCTATAGCATGATTTGAAGTAATTACTAGTCTTGAGTTTAGGTTTATAATATTACTGGTAGTGCCTGTTATTCTGTTGATTGAATGACCTGCTCTGGTATCAAAAGAAATTCGTCTCGTTCCTAAACGATAAAAAACACCTCCCGTAAGGTAATCGGGGCTTGCAAAAAAACGGTGCCCCTGGGTATAAAAAGCTCCGACAGTATTATATCTGTTTAATCTATATTGAGCTCTTATACCTTTTCCTCTTTGTCTGCTGCCAATTAATCCACTGGAAATATTTCCTGCATTTAAAGTCAGTCTTTTATTATAATATCCGAAGTTAAAACTTGAACGTTCAAAAGAATTCCCTAATATTGAAGAAGAGAAAGGCATATTAACATTATAGTATAACCCTGAATTCTCCGTTATTTTTCCGCTTCCATAAAAACGAACATTCATAATCGGTTGATGACCTAATATATTTGCGGTATGCATATCCAAAACAACAGGAAAAACACTACTACTGTAAGGATTAATTCTTTCAGCATGCGCAAGTCTCACAAAATCAATTTTATCGGAATTCTGAAACTTTTTAGATTCTGTAGGATTAGGAGATATGCTACGAAAATGAATTGAATATCTCTGACTTCCAAACTGCATATAGGGATTATATTCCTCAAGGTCAATAAATCTGTCTTCTTCAAGCACTATTCTTTCTTTAAACATAAAATTAATACTGGTATCTTTATCAGTATCAAGAGAAAACGTAATAGGATTGTTTATTACACTTTTGTTTGTTGTAGTATCAATAACCTCAAAATTATTCCCGAGTCCGTAAGCCTGGAGTTGAATATCCTGACTTTCATAACCTTTATTAAGAAAATTTACGTGAAAATTTACTTCATCCTGGTCCCGAAGTAAATATACTGTCCTATCTGAAATTGAAAAATCCCAGTTTAATACTTTATCGGTTTGTGCCATAAACATTGCATAACCGATTTTGTTGTCTCTCTCATCATGCAAAAATGCAGAAAACATATATTTTGTACTACCTGTAAAACCATTTTTCGGAAATAATCTTACGGGGATAAAAATAGAATCTCCCGGTTGTACTTCCCAAATCCGTTCTCTTCTGTTAAATGGTTGCCACTCGAGGGGAGCACTTACATGAACCGAAAATCTTTTAACTGTATTATTTTGATTTTTAATACAAAGTACATTTGAAATTACTTCTCCTCTTTTAAATTTTGTTAAATGATTTTTAAAATATATCAGCATTCCGTTTTGTAATTTTGTCCTTTGTGATTCAAATGCTGAATTATTATTGTTAAAATCGACATCCCTTTGAGTAGAGTTTGCATTAGGGTCGGTAGAAATAGTTTCCTGTGCAAGCACACCAAAATTTACGATAAAAAATATAAATGATATTATTATCGCAAAATATATTTTGTATGAAACTTTATCCCTCATCCATTATTTAATATTCAACTAGACAAAATCGTAATGTAACCTGATATGCGCCGGGTTTATGAATAAATTCCGGTCTAATTCTATAATCTACAACAAAGTTAAACTCATTATAATCAATCAGATAACTTCCCGGAGTATTAACCTCGGAACCGTCACATGCTCCAGGCTCCACTCTTATTCCTGTTTCGGGAATTATGTCCAACTCCGAAAAATTCAGCGGGTCAAAACTTGACCACTCCAAAATATTATTTGTCGGTGTTTCACAATGATTATAAACTTTAACTTCCAATAAATCCAATTCAGGAACTGTTCCGGCACTAATACCGTAAGTTGCTAATTCATCCCACTCATTGTCTTCTTCTGCATCGTTATTGTCAATAAATACGACCAATTTCCACATACATTCATCCGTAACCAGTTCATCTACTTGTAACATAAATCTTGTACCGCCACTGTAAGTAATTCCTCTTACATACTTATCCATCCTGTCGAATACAAAATCAATATTACCGGGAGTAGTCATAATAAATCTGCTACTACCGTTTATTACATCTGAACAATTATTTGTTGTGGGATTTTCGCAAAATTGAGCTGTTACAAGTTTTGATAAAAAAATAAAACTTATTATATATATCAGAACATAAAGTTTTTGTCTGTTCATTTTAAAATTTTTATTAAAAATTTTTAAAAACTTATTCTGTCATGTTTTTATACCCTAAGCATAAAATAAAAAAAAAAAAATGCATTTATTTGCATGGTACAAAAACTTTAAACCAAGATTTTAAAAAACGTATATTTTTTTGCGAAAAATCAAAAAAAACTACCCCTCTCTCGTATATAATAAAGAAACAGGGGTAGTTGTATTTATATAATTTTATTGATCTTCTAACAAAATGTATTTAACGTTCATAGTGTATACGCCGGGCTCTGCATAAGCTTGGCCACCGATCATTCTTAAATCTTCACTTACAAGTCCATCAGGATCTGTCGCAAATGGGAATACAGCGGGTAATCCGGGAACAATACGATAGTCTATTGTAAAATAGTAATCAGAGAATGTTCCAGGAGCAGGGTCATCAATTAACCAGCTTCCGCCCGGTGCTCCTTGATCCGGTCCTGTTCCTGCAGTACCTTGGATGTATTTGTGATTGATAAGAGGCGGAGTGTAAGGAGTGTTCAAAGCAGAATACCAAACATTGTTAAGACCACTAACTACAGGACCTACAATATCAAAATGATCCTGTACAGAAATAAAAGCAGGACTATAGTCAGCAGCTACAGGATGCGTAGCAAGATCTGTATATGCGTTTGGTGCATGCTGATGTAATTCCAATAAACTTACAGGAAGTTCATCAACTGCATTTGCGCCACCACCACCGGCATATCTGACTTGCTGGTCCCAGATAACATAACCTGCGGCACCTACACCTGCAGTAGAAGTAGCAACTGCATATAAGTCCCATGATACAGATGAAGACACTCTTAGAACAGTTGCAGCATATTTGGTTTTACCACCAAAATAAGACTGAATGTCGTCAAAGATGAAATTCACTTCATCAGGAGTTGTCATTTGTAACTGTAATACAGGCTGTAAGTCCATAGTAACTGTTACATTTTGTTCGTCAATCATTTGAGCGAATGAAATCATACTCATAATTGCCATAAAAGCAAAACTTAAAATTAACTTTTTCATAATAAATAAAATTTAAATTAAACAATAAGTAAATTAAACACAAAAATATTCAAATATTTTATATAAACAAAAAAATATTTATTTTTTTTTAACAAATTTCAAGTAAAAATGCATTATATAAAATAACAACACAAAAATATTGTACGTTTTTACAAGTATAAAGTTTTGTTTTTTCGGAAAAATAAATAAAAATCTTATGATTAGTTTGTTTTAATATTTTTTTTCATAATACTATTAAATCTCAAATTCTACTTCGGCTGCGAGTATTTCATCTCTGCTGCCGTAGTCTATTACTCCAATAGCAGAGTATCTTCCACTTGGTAAGTTTTGAAGGTCAAATTTAAATTCTCTGTTAAATTGAGGTAATATTGTAAAATTTCTTTCTCTTAATCTTGTTTGTTCGCCTGTATTAAGATTTGTAAGTTCTAAGTATGATCTGCAATAAGAGATACCATCGCCCGAATTTTTCACTTCCATAATTACTCTTCTGTTTGGGGCATCAACATATTCCATTCGTTCTAAGTCAATTTGATTAATAATGACATTCGGAGGGTTTTGATAAACATATACTCCAAATCCGAAAGTTGTAATAACTCCCATTGAAAGTCTTTCGGGAGAATCTCCCGGGTCAAGCATAGGTCTTTCAACTACTTGTTCAATTGTAATAATTGTCCATTTTGCGGTATATGAAGTTTCTTCGTCGGGCATGGAGATAGTAGCTCTTACTTTCATTTCTTCGCCCGGACCAAGCTCAAAGTATGAAGGATTAATTCCTATATATCTTGATAATGAATATCTGCTATGGTCGGGATCGGGGGGACCCGGTTTACCCTCGGGGGTCATTTCAAAATCACTAAAATCTACCCTGAATGAATATTTTTCTCGGGTTACATTTTTTACCGTAATATCACGAACCTGAGAAGTTCCCGGTTTAACTGCAAGATGCATAGATGAAGGTGCTATCGATACTCCCATATCTTCCCAGTCAATATCTTGTATTATCCTTGATTTCGGAGGATCATCATAATCAACTTCATAATAAGTCTCTGTATCGGTATATTCCGGATCTTCCATAACTTCCGGCTCCTGATAATCTAAATCAGTTGTATCGGGAGTTTCTTGAGCAACCGATAATCCGTAAATCAAAATAAATGCTGATGTCGTCAAAAATGTTAAAATATTCTTTTTCATATTTCAAAATTTATAAATAGATTAAATAATAAATCGTATTTTTTTAATTGTTGATAATTACGATAATAACATATCATAACTAAGTGCAAAGAAAAGCAATTTTTTTAAAAATACAAAGAAAAGCAATATTTTTTATGTCTGATAAGTAAATCTCTCAAAATAAAATATCATATACGAATTTAAAAATTTAGAATTTATTTTATTATTGTCCGACAAAAATTTACAAAAACTTTTTAAACCCTTTGACAAGTGTGCCATTCATAACAATCAACCATAGAATAGGGTCGTTTTTTATATTTGCCAGTAGAAATCCGCAGAAAGCTAAGCGTTTGACTTAGAGATATTTAGTGTTTTTGTGATTCTGTGGCAGAAAGAATGTTGAAATTTAGTCGAACAATAGTGAATTTATTTAAAATTTGTATTTTTGCACTTTTTATATCATTAAGGTCATACATTTTAATAATATAATAACTTGATGTACTTACTGGGAATAAATATCGGCTCGGTATCGGTAAAATTTGTTTACCTGAATAACAACAGCATAATTTTCAACAAATTAATTGCTCATGAAGGTAATATAATTGATGCGGTAAATTCTGTTTTTAACAGTTATGATTTCGCTCCCGAAACAAAAATTATGGTAACGGGAAATGAAGGCAGATTTTTATTAAATGTTAATAATACCCCAGAAATAAACTGCATTGAAGAGTATCTGAAAAAAAATCCGAAAAACTATAGTGCTGTTGTATCAATGGGAGGAGAAGATATTGTAGTTTATATTTGCGATAAAAACCAAAAAATCTACGACTCAATATCAGGGAGTAAATGTGCCACAGGAACGGGGGAATTTTTTAAGCAGCAATTAGGCAGAATGAATATGAACCTGAATGTTCTTAAAGATACAGATTTTCTTGAAAATTGTAAAGCTCAAAAATTATCCAAACGATGTTCTGTTTTTATGAAAAGTGACTGTACCCATAGGTTGAACAAAGGACAGGCTTCAAAAGGAGACATTGTTTTGTCGCTGTGCAATGTGATGGCATCAAAAATTTCGGAATATCTGAAAAAAGCACGAATAATTAATGGTAAAGTATTATTATCAGGGGGACTGAGTCAGAACAATTATATTATTAACTATTTAAAAGAATTGCTTCCTCAGGTTGATTTTTTTGTGCCTGAAAATGCAAAAGTAATGGAAGCTTATGGAGCGGCACTTCTTGCTGAAACTCAAGGAAGTATTTTACCTAAAATGTCGAATTTTTTTAAATCACATAATATCGGATTTAAAAAATATAAAGGACTGAAAAAATTGGATGATATGGTTGAATATATTCCTGCTCATACATCTGAAGTAAACAAAGATAGTGAATATATTCTCGGCATAGACGGAGGCTCTACCACAACAAAAGTATGTCTGATTGATAAAAATACAAAAGAAATTGTTGCTCATTATTATAACCGTACCCACGGAGACCCTGTAAACGCATTGCTTACTTGCTTAAAAGAAGTTGTTAAACAAGTTGAAAACCGGATGAGTATTGAGGATCTGAAAATTTGCTTAATCAGTACAACAGGCTCATCAAGAGAATTGCTGGGAGTTTTTACGGGAACACAAGCAGTTTATAATGAAATAATGGCTCACAGTAGAGCTACGGCTTTTTACTGTGATGATGTTGATACAATTTTTGAAATCGGAGGACAGGATGCTAAATATATTTATTTGCGAAATAATGTCGCAGTTGATTATGCCATGAACGAAGCCT
>SLSH01000205.1 GCA_007130555.1 Bacteroidales bacterium | reverse complement strand
TTTTGCCACTTCTTTACCCAATATGTTTAATATGCTTATTTCGGTATTATTTGCATTGGTAACCGTTAAAATATTTGAAGCGGGATTTGGATAAACCGAAACATTTACAACATCGCTTAATTCTACATTTGAAGGCTCTTCCATAAGATAACTGATATTATCTATAATTATATAACTGCCGTCTGTTAGTGTGCCAATGTCTTGTCCCTGAAAAACACCGACACCACTTGAAGTAACCATTAATGTTGCTTTAGTGGGATCTATTTCTTGCTGATAATTAAATGTCATGGTAAATTCATTATAAGTGTTGGGATTTAAAGCTCCGGGACCGATTAATCCAGTGACAAAACCGACAAAATCATTGCTGCCATCAAACATTTGAAATGCAACTATAGCTGTATCATTGTTTAATAATTGTCCTTTCATCCAGAAAGTCATAGAAATAGGGCGTTCAGTATAGGGTTTAAACTGACCTCCTCCGAAGAAATAGTCTTGTGAAGCAAATGCATATCCCCGTATAAGTTCATTATCATATCCCAAATCCGGATTTGTATAGTATCCGTTTTCAATACGCATAGCATAACTACCTGTATGTGCATCGGTACTTTGTTGAGTATCTTGATTACCCGATAGAATAGCCCATCCTACAGGCATCCACCCCATATCAATCTGGTCAACAATATAATCATCATGCCAATCAGCAAAAATCGTATTTGTAAGACCTACGTAAGTTTTAAAGGTTTTATCATGATTTGTTTTAAAAAAATCATACGTTTTTATATTTTCCTCTATAATAATTTTTTCAGGTTTTATAACCTCCTGAACTTGCGAGAACAAAAAACCTGTTAACAAAGTCGCTGATAAAATAAGTATAAATTTCTTCATAATAAATAAATTTTAATTATTAAAATTAACCAAATTTATTGCAAATATACATATAAAAATTCCTGAAAACAAACTTTTGGGAATATTTTTTTGTTTTAATGAACTCCCCAACTGTAAAAAGAATGGGAGTTCTTCCGATACTCCTTGTAAATACTGTCAAAATAAACCAGCCAAAACAAAAAAGGCTGTCAATACTAACAGCCTTTTTTATTTTTTAATAATTCTGTATTGTTATTTTACAACATTAATTTTAAATACTTCAGAATCTATCCTTACAAAATAAGTTCCGGCAGACAAACTGCTAATGTCCACATCTTGATATGAAGAAGGATTTTCTATTGCAGAAACAACTTTTCCGAGAATATTCAATATTGTAATTTTTGAATTTTCCGCATTTGTGATAATTATATTGTCAGAAGCTGGATTTGGGAATATTGAAATATTTTCAAGCGTATTATTTTCAACATCTATTATCAATGGTCTGGTTACTGTCAAACAAGCGATATTATTTGAAAGGTCAGGATCGTTACCATAATAAATTATCTCTAAGCAAACATCAAATACTTCTAATTCCATTCCATCCATGTCTTCTCCGCTTAACAAACTAATCCTTTCCATAAATCCTTGTCCTACGGAAAAAGTTCCTCCGGGAAATTCTTCAGGATTTAAAGGAGCATTTATCGCTTCTACATCATCAACTGTTAATATAAAGTCAAAAATCTCGTCTGCATTGTCAGGACCTAGATTACGGAATACAGGGAATATTATCAGCGAATCTTCTGCCTCTAAATTTAAACTTGTAATAATATTTTGATCTGTTTCATTATCAATAAAGAATGCTTCTAAATCGGAACTGGCTTCGTATGTTCCGCCGTCATCAATAAACACTGCAAGCCATAAGGGTCTGAATACGAATTCTTGGCAATCTTCTCCTTGTGCAGGAGGAGGATCATCTATACAGAACTGATTGTTTAACCAAAACATCTCACTTTCATGTTCGATTGTATATAGTTGCCTGTTTTGTAAAATATTTACTTCTTCGTCCAAATCAACAGGCATAATTCCTTTGCCTCCAGATACTTCCACAGAAATCCAGAATTCTCCGGAACCGACTTCATAAGGTGTTGTAAAATCTACTTCCTGTCCTCCTATATTTGTGGCAGTATAATTTTGCGAATAAACTTCCGTGCCACGGTCATTATATTCTGCAAAACCCGTAATTTCATCAAAAGAGCCTCCTTCATAAACTCTAATTACATAAGATTGATTTGTTACATCGTGAGAATCCGCCCATGATTCATGATTAGAATAAAATCTTATTTTTGTAATTTGATCTCCCGCGTTTAATTGTCCGGCTGTAAAACGCATAGCATATTCGGTTCCTTGCGGAATAAAATAAACATTTGATGCATCGGTATGCCCTTCCCAATGAGCCTTGTCTAAATCTGTTTGTGTAATATCTGCCGGCATTTTAGCAGACTGTAAATTTTGCACCTGCGCGAATAGACTTACAGATGTAATTGTAAATAACATAATAATAAATAAACATGTAAATTTTTTCATAATTAATAAATTTTAAATGGTTAATAATAACTTAATTTAAATACAAAAATATGTATTAAATATTTTAAGAACAAATT
>SLSH01000100.1 GCA_007130555.1 Bacteroidales bacterium | reverse complement strand
TGGAGGTACAATACAATTTGTAGTAAAAAGTACAGGTCCGTTAAAAGATTCAAATTCTTCGCGTTGTTTCCACCATGCATTTCCGTAGTTGCCGACAAAATTATCGTATTTTTTAAATGCGGGATAATAATGTCCCGGTAACATTTCGGAGTGAGTATAAACATCAACACCTGTTCCTTGCGTTTGCTCGAGCAGTTCTTCAAGGTCTTTTAAATCATGACCGCTGATAAGAATTGCGGGATTATTGCGAACTCCGATATTTACTTCGGTAATTTCGGGATTACCGTAAGATTCGGTATTTGCCTTATCTAATAAAGCCATAACATCCACTCCGAATTTTCCGCATTCTAATACAAGAGCGGTTAATTCATCTGCCGGTAAATCCTCGGTTGTTGCAACTAATGCCTTTTGCATAAAAGCAAAAATCTCATCATTTTTATATCCGAGATTAAAAGCATGCTCGGTATAAGCGGCAATACCTTTAACACCATAAGTCAACAGCTCTTTTAACGACCTGATATCTTCATTTTCAATTGATAAAATACCGATTACCGTACTTTTTTTTCTCATCTCATCTTCCGAGTCGCTGTACCATGTAGCACTTGGATGTATTTTCTCGGGCAATTCTCCTCCGGCTTTCAAATATTCATTTTTAATTAAATCACGAATTTCAAAAGCCTGCTTAACTTTATTTACAATTGCACGGTAATCAAAATTGGCATTAGTAATTGTAATAAATAAAGCATCAAACACAAAGCTGTTTACTTTTTCGTTTTCTATACTTAAACTTCTTGCTTTAACGGCATAAATTGAAATACCTTTGGTTAAATAAATTAATAAATCCTGCATATTTGCGACCTCATCTGTTTTTCCGCAAACACCTTTGATTGTACAGCCTGTTCCTTTAGCTGTTTCTTGACATTGATAACAAAACATTGACATAATTTTTCCTCCTTATTTTTAGTTAAACATATTATTTTATTAAATTATTATAATTCTTAGTCTTATAATACAAAGATATAAGAATTAAAAAACTCCCAATTCTCAACCCGAAACCCTTGCACTGAGGAGCAAATCGTCCCGAAGTGCGAAACCCGAAACCCGCAACTCCCAACTCACCATCACAGCCATTCTTCATTTATAATTTCACCTGAAACAGATACTACCACAGCTTTTACCGGAACTTTGCGTTTTGCCGACTGCAATGCTTTTTTTACAAATTGTAATACTCCGCCACAGCATGGAACTTCCATTATAACAGCAGTAATAGTATTGATCTTTGCATTATCAATCAGACTTACGAGTTTTTCAACATATATATCTGAATTTTGGTCTAATTTCGGGCATAAAATTCCCAGGGTTTTGCCTTTAAGGATTTTTGAATGGAAATTCCCCATACTAAATGCGGCACAATCAGCTGCCAATAGAAAGTCCGAATTTCTGAAATGTTCTGCATTAGGATTTATCAAATGCATCTGAACAGGCCAATGCTGTAAAGCTGATTTTTGCTCTGCACCGGATTGATTGTCATTTACCGAAGCAGTATTAAATACTTTCGGAGCACTCCCGGGACATCCTCCTGAACTACATGGATCTGAAAGTGATTTATGAACTTCCGCTTTTACATCATCAAGATTAAACGGTAGATTATCTCTGTTCTCTTCCAGATAAGTAATTCCCTGTTTGAAAAATTCATGCTCGTTATGCTCTTTTAGATGTTTAAGATGAGCAATAATTACATTTTTTCCCTTAGGTATCATTTCTTTAATTACTGCGATTTCATCATAAGGAGCGGCTTCCCGTTGTTCAATTGTTAGTGCTCCCTGCGGACAATGACCTATGCAGGCACCAAGTCCGTCGCACATTAAATCACTTATTAATACCGCTTTATCGTCAATAATCTGCAAAGCTCCTTCGTGGCAGTTAGGAATGCATAATCCACATCCGTCGCATAATTCTTCGTTTATTTTTACTATATCCCGTTTCATATCTTTATTTTTTTAAAATCAATTTCTGATACAAAGATACGGCAGAATATAGTCTAAACTTGGTAACATTTGTTACAAAAAGGAAAATATTTTTGAATCTTTTATTATTTTTGCAATATATTTTACGATTACATTCTAAATTTATTTTAAATGCATGATAATTTAATTAACTGTATATTATTTAAAGGGCTTTTTGCTCCGAATATTGAAGATTTATTATCTCAGGTTTTTCACAAGCAAAAGTCATATCAGGCGGGAGATATTCTGGTTTATCAGGATGATAAAGCTGATTTTTTAATGATAGTTCTTGAAGGAACCGTCAGGGGTGAAATGAATGACTATTCTGGAAAAACCATTGTGATAGAAGAAATAGAAAGCGGAAGACCTCTTGCTCCGGCGTTTATTTTCGGAAAAGATAATAAATTTCCGGTAAATGTTGTCGCTCAGACAGATGTTAAAGTAATGATTTTACCGAAAGATTCACTAATTAAGTTATTACAGAAAAACGAAAGAGTTTTAAATAATTTTTTAAATATTATTTCTAATCGT
>SLSH01000421.1 GCA_007130555.1 Bacteroidales bacterium | reverse complement strand
TTTGGCTTCGCATAATATTTTTCCAATTTGCATAAGTATAATTACTCCTATATATTAATTGTATATTTGTACTGAATTTAAAATAACTGGTTAATGCCGTTACACAATTGGTAGTAGCAGAACCTGTACCTATTCCTCCCCAATAAGCCCCCACTCCTACTCCTACATGAAACAGAAGTTTTGCCAAGTCTTCATTAACATTGCCCGAAAGTTTTTTTGGCATATTTTCCCAATTATATGTTTGTTGGGCAAAATTAACCGTAATATCTCCATGTCCGCCGTTAGCCGATGAAGTATGGGTTTTTGTGCCTTCTCCATTAATGGGCCAATTATAATACTTCATTATCATGGCAGTTGATAAAGGTCCACATCCTACGGCACTATATCCGTTGTATTGTGAAGCAAGAGCATCATTCTCGGGACATAAGGCATTATAAGGCCATGATTGATTCCAGTCGGTATTTAAAAGAGGTTCTACAGTTGTTTTTTGTTTAAAACTTTCTCCTGATTTAAAATTTCGTAAACTTTCCCATTTGTTAAGAACCCGGGAATCAGAAATTAAATTATTATCAAAAGCAGACTTGATATTTTCCGTATAATTGTCCAGAAAAAACTGCTGTCCGGGAGAAATATATTCCAAATTAAAACTGCTTTCAAACGAATATGCAAGAATCGGAGAAACCGAATAATGTGATGATACTAAAACAAATCCGTTATTTACATTTATATTATAAATATAAAATGCCACATTTTTATCCTCTTCAGGATTAACAATACAATTTAATATAATATCGTCCCATGCAACATAATCCACATTTTCCAAACTATTAACAGCCTGATAAAAATGATTTTTTGCAACTAGTTCCGCTTCTTTTTCAGTTACAAATCCTGCAAAAATATTCGTGATGCCAAATGTAATAACAAATAATACAAGCAATATTTTTTTGCTTATAATACTTTTTCTGATTGAATTCATAAATAATTTGTATTTCATAATTCTAAATTTTAATTTATATTTTATTTAATTTGTAGTTTTTTTGTATATATATCATTATCGGTATAAACTCTAATCAAATATATTCCACTTTCAAAATTACTTACATTTAATTGGATATTCGTATTATTGAATTCTTTTTGATAAACGCTTTGTCCGATTATATTTGTAATAAAAACTTTATTTATGTTATCATTTGATACTAAATTAACAATATTGCTTGAAGGATTAGGGAATATTTCAACAAACATTTTTTCTTTAGTATTATCTAAAGAAGTTGTTCCTTCAATAATAATATTATCTATCGCAAAATTAGCTCCGTCATTTCCTGTATATCTGAATGCAAATCTCACGTCACTTTGCCCCTGATAAGTAGACAAATCGAGTTCTGTTTTAAGCCACTGATATATAGTTTCACTAAATTCTGTATGATTGGACTCATTCCATAATACGTTCCAACTTCCTCCACTTATACTGACTTCAAAATTAAGGTCGCAATTATCTTCTATAACTGACCAATGATAATTTCCGTTAAACCAAAAGCTGATTTGCGGATTGGTTATATTAGTAAAATTAAATGTTTCTGAAATTAATAATTCGTTTTGATTTTGATTAACCCACGGTACATAAAAGAAATGTGAGCCGGCATTTGGATTTACGGAAATTTCTCCGCCAATAGTATATCCTGTTGTTGATGTCCATGTGTTTGATGTATGAGTTTGATTAATACTCCAGCAATCGGGAAGATTCGCACTATTAAACACTTGGGTATAAGGAAATGTTGTTACCAGAGAACAATCCGAAACACTAAAGTTTCTTGTTAGAGAATTATTTGCAGCATTTGAATCTCCTGCAACTGTAACAGTTGCAACAAAAACATGATTGCCATAAGTTAATGTTATCGGGTCAAAAGTTATTGTGGCAGTTTGTCCGGCAGACAAATTTCCGCTCCATGTTGTGGTAACCGGAGTTCCTCCATTTAAAGTATAACTTACATTAGCTGATGTAATATTTGTTGTACCGCTATTTCTGATTACTACTTGGGGGTTTATCTGTTGAATGCTGGTATATAAAGACTGCGGGCTATTTATTGCATATAGTTCGGCATCAATATTAGAATAGCCTGCTCCCGGGTAAATATTTACAATCGCTAACTGATCCACGTTATATGGAATTCCGTCTAAAGTATAATATCCATTATTATTACCTCCCCAGCCCCAGTTAAAGTGGAAGTAAATATCTCCCTGATATCCGTCTAAATTAAACGCATGTCCAAAGCCCTCTTCTTGTCCTCCGCTATAAATCATGGGGCGTCCGTTATCAATTTCATTATGTAAAATATTTCTCCATGTTTCAAATGTATAGTTGTTTCTTGCTAATAGCTGGATATTTGACTCATATTTAAAAAAATTAGGAAGAGCATAAGCAGAATGTTCAATTGAACTACCTGTTCCTACAGGACCCCAGTATGACCTTACTGCTGCACCGACATGAAACAAGAGTTTTGCTAAATCCTGATTTACAGGATCATAAAATCCTATTGAATT
>SLSH01000420.1 GCA_007130555.1 Bacteroidales bacterium | reverse complement strand
CAATATAATTAATTAAATCAGGGAACTGTACATTTACAGAATTTTCAATATGTCCGTTTTTAAAATCTTCGGAAGTCCGTATATCAATAATTAAATATTTATCTGAATTTCGGTAAACTTCGGGAGCAAAAATAAAAAACGGAACTTCCCTGCCATTAATATAATCCTTTTCGCTTTCGATGTATTCAATTAAAATATCAAATCCGTCATGATATTTTTCAAAAAAAGGTTCAATACGCTTACACGAATTAAACAACAGAAATAATGAAAGTGATAGTAATAGTAATCTTGTTTTAATCATATTTTACTCTCTTTAATTGATTTTATAGAATATTTATTTAACTCATCAACAAACAATTTGCTTATTTTACCTGTATATCGTTTTTCTTTAAATCCTACAACCCACTGAATTCCCATAACAGGATTAATAAGCATTATTTCGTCCATATTTACTATTTCGCTTGTTTTGATATTTTTTTCGGATATTTGAAAATTCTTGTTTTCGGCAATATCTTTTATAATACCGGTAATAATTTTATAATAATTGTTTTGTGTTTGTCCTGAAAAAATCAATGTATTGTCTTTGATAAAAATCAATTCGTTATCAATTGCTTTAAACGGAAAATTTTCTGTGTTAAGTAAAATATAATTGTCATATTTTTTTGATTTGATATTATGTTTTATCAGCATTTCGGGACTGAAAACGGGGGAGTTAAACCAATTACAGATTGTAACGGGAAATTTGATTTTTTCATAAGTATCAATAAACAAACCTTTTTCGTTATGCTTAAAATATTCTTCGGGTAGCTTTTCTGCCGATATTAATACCGAAACTGTATTGTCTGTTGCATGAAAATCACTGTCGGTTGTATTTCTAAAAAAAACAATATTTAGTTTAAATCCCTGATAAATCCTGTTTTTTTGTAAAAGAAGCTCTATATCGGTCTGAAAAAAATCTTTTTTAAGTAATTTTGGTTTAATCATTTGCATTTCTGCAAATTGTTTGATGATATATTCAAAATATTGGTCAAAGAAAAAAACTTTTGAAGATGTGCCTCTGCATTGAATATTAAATGAGTCTCCGTACAAAAGACCTCTGTTATCATGCATCAGGCAGGCTTCGGAAGAAAGCAGTAATTTACCGTTTAGTGATATGTACTTTGCCTTACTCATTATTTATGATTTGCTTACAATACTTTAAAATATTTTCATTCGGAGCAATCAAAATTCCCTTTACATTTACTTTTTCTGCCGCTTTTATATCTCTTTCGTTATCCCCGAACATAAAGGATTTATCGGTATCAATATTATAAACTGCAATAGCTTTTTCGAGCATAAGAGATTCGGGCTTACGGCACAAACATTTTGAAACATCGTGATGATGCGGACAGTAGTATATGTCGTTTATGTCTGTATTTTCTTTTTTTAGTTCATCGTAAAGTTTTTTATGTGTTTTAAATACATCTTCGTCAGAATAAAGATTTTTGGCAATTCCGCCCTGATTAGTAATTATTATTACAATAAAACCGTTTTCTCTCAGAAGTTTTATACTTTCGATAATTCCGGGATTAATAATAAAATCTTCGGCTTTATAGGTATAGTCGCCTTTTTCTAAATTTACTACTCCGTCTCTGTCTAAAAATACTGCTTTATTCAAAACTTTTAAAAATTAGTTAACTGATTTAAAAAAAAGTTTAATAAACCCGGTTTAATAATAATAAAGAAAAACAGTCCGAATACGGCTCCCCAGAAGTGAGCATCATGTCCTATATTATCACTTGATTTTTTTGCCATTCTGTATGAATAAATCAAATAAATTACTCCGAATATTATTCCGGGAATTGGTAAAACTCCGAAAAAATAAAGTTTATGCCAAGGATTAAAAAATATACATGCAAATACTACCGCCGATGTAGCCCCTGATGCTCCAACTGCATTATAGTTTATATTGTCTTTATTTTTCATTATGCTGTATATCGATGATGCGATAATTGCACCGAAATATAAAATCAAAAATATCAGAACTTCCGAAACATCAAAAAAATAATTTATGTATTGCAACAAAGCAAGAGAGAATGACCACAGAACAAGCATATTTATTATAAGATGAGTCCAGCTGCCATGCAGAAAAGCATGAGTGATTATTCTGTCGTACTGTTTATTACGGATAAGATTATAAGGATTAAGGCAGTAACGGCGAAAAATATTAGGATTTTTCCACGCGTAATAACTTATAATTACATTTAATCCGATAATTATATATATAATAGTGTCCATATTTTAATGTAAAATTTTATAAATTAGTTCTTTCATTAAATCTCCTTCATCTATTGTACTTGTATCAACACCTTTTGATTTAAGATCACATTCTCTGAGATACGAAATAATTGCAATAAGTTTATTCATTGAATAGTTACTTGCGGCAATTTTGTATTCATCAACAAAATAAGGAGCTATGCCAAGTTCTGCGGCGGCATTATTTTTACTTTTATCTTTAAGGCTGTGATATTTAAGAATTTTTAAAAAGTACTCGAAAATCATCAT
>SLSH01000040.1 GCA_007130555.1 Bacteroidales bacterium | reverse complement strand
AGGATGCAGCATTAAATGGAAATAAAAAGTATAGAACATAAATTTTTTAAAAAAAATAATGGCTACTAATACTATGAAGCCAAAAAAACTATGGACTTTGGACGATGTAAAAGATGCAGAGCTAAGAAAAGACTACTCAGGGATAATAGGAAAAAAATATGAGTCTCTGCAACGAATGAAAAGCAATTCTAGAAACATGGAGGAATTGATAACTTCGGAAAACTTCATTGTTGAAAGAGTACTAAAAGCGTACCTTGACTCAGAAAAAAGAAAGGAATACCTTAAAGAGACACCCACACCTGGAGAAGGAAAAATTAGTGCGATACCTGAATACATGCTATTAGTGAAGCCTGAAAGAAACATCCCTGTAGAAAACCTGCACTTCATTGGAATGTTAAAAGTGGAAGAAAACGACTTGATAAAAGCAAAAATGCCTGTATACCTCAGGCACAGCGTGGACATTCATACATATCCATTCTACACAGGAATTCCTGAAACACTTTACTTTCCAAGAGACTTCACAAACGAAGAAAAAGCAATAGAAATACAAATACTTTCACGCAACACAGGAAAGCCGGAAAAAGAGTTCAGGTCAGCAGACTATCACCAGTACATAAAAGCGAGATAAGGAAAAATATATAAGAAACATATACAATCACAAACGATTTATGGGGGAATTACACAGCGAAGGCATTAACAGAAGAGAATTCATTTCTTTTGGCTTAGGAGGAGCAGCAGGAGTTATAATCGCGCCATATGCTAAAGGGATTTCTTCTATCAATCCATGGAATGAAGCCAGTGCAATCCCGGATACTAGCCATGCTGAAATAGACGAAGTATACAATCCGGACTTAGACGTGGAAGTAGAAAAAATCCTTGAACTAGAAAGAACTCCTTATTTCAGGGGAAAGCTTCCTGCTCTACGCCTTGAATCGAAGAATCTATCTGTAGATGAAAAGCTTGAAAACGCGGTGAATATTTATCCTGCTTCAGACCAATATGTAGGATACGTAGTTGATGCTAACAAGAGACACCAAAACATATTCCCCGTCCCCCTTGAATACTTCATCGGCTTGTTACAACAGGAATCAAGGTTTAACCCATACGCAGTCTCAGTCGCCTTCGCAATGGGATTCGGCCAATTCATGAGAGGCACCGCGAGAGACTTAGGAATGAAAACGTATACGCGGCAGGACTCAAAAGAACTATACGATTTAGAAACGGAAATCAGGAGGCTTCAGGGAAGCACTAACAGGTTAGCATCTGCGTCAAGAAGAGAATTCTTAGAAGGAGACCCTTTACTGGCTAAGGAGTGGCATGACGAAAGCCAAGTTCAGAGAGATGAATGGCGCGTCAAGCTAGGAGTAGAATTCTCAGAGAAATTTGCAGAAATAATAAAAGAAAGAGGGGAAGACATAGAAAAATTTGATGAGAGGACATCCCCTAAATCCATAGAAAGATCTGCTTTCTACGTTGCAACCCTTTGCAGGGCGACAAACAACTACTTCGGAGACAACCCATTAAACGCACTGATATGGGGATTATCCGCGTACAACGCAGGCCTCGGCAATGTGCGCAGGAATAACGGCGTGCCAAACTTCGCAGAAACCAAGAACTTCTTAAGCCATATAATGCTAAACTCCAACGAAGTCATCCATGGCAGAAGGATACGCACAGATAACAATTTGTGGACGAGGCTGTACTACAACCCAGAATTCTTAGGCAGCGACACACCTATACCAGTCTACCAAGGATTAGTACCTGCACACCTGGCAAACAGGCAGAACTAAAAAGGAAGATGCTCGGCTTCACCTGTCCCAGTATCATAAATCGCAACAGTTTTTTCACCGAGGCGCCCCATAACCTCCCCAGGATTTAAAATAAGGGTTTTTCCAAGAAGCCTCTTGTCTTTCTTATGCGTATGGCCATAACAAACCAAGTCATACTTACCCGTAGAAGCAAGGCTTTCAGCAATCAACGGGTAATGATTCACAGCTATCCTCCTCCCACCCAAGTCCAATTCAGCAACATCCCCATACAACTTAACATTCTTAGAAGCACCAGCCTTCTTAGTGGTCAGGAATTTATCATCTATGTTTCCAAACACGCAGTGCACCGGAACACCAGAAGCATCAAGCTCGTCCACCATGAAAGGAGCACACAAATCACCACAATGAATAATTGCTTCTACCTTTCTTTCAAGCAAGGAAGCTAAAGCTTTCCTAGTATTATCCAAATGGTCATGCGAGTCGCTTATTATTCCAATTAACATTTTTAGAAAGGATGTTCTTGTGTTATTTATATTTTTTTAACTTAATTGAAAAAGGAGTGGGGTTGGGAGGATTCGAACCTTTTCTATCTTTTTGACGCACTGGACAGATACAGGCGAAGCATATAAATTATTGTTGTAATCGCCTTTAAGCATGGTTTTGAAAAGATTATCCCCCTGTGAGCTTAGAAAAATAAGCAGATTAATTTCAGAAGGAAAATCTTTAAGAGAGATATGTTTTGCTCTATCCAGACCAAAAACTACCGTTTATTACCATTTT
>SLSH01000161.1 GCA_007130555.1 Bacteroidales bacterium | reverse complement strand
TTATAATATTTCAATGGGATATCCCATTAAAAACACATCGGCTTATAGCTTTATAACTCATTTATGTAACTTGCAAAGAAACACCGTAACAAAAAACAATAAAAAATACTTTTATTACAAAAATGTCATCAATTTATTAAAACATTCGTATTTATCGGATTTATATAAATCCGATTGTAAAAAAGCAGAAAATCATATTATAAATAATAATCTGATATTGATTGATGAAGAAATTTTGTGTGAAAATGAATTGTTCAAAACTATTTTTAGCTTTCAGAATTCAGATGCATCAAAATTTTCAACATATCTTACAAACCTAACAGATAAAATTCTGCATTTAATTTTATCAAAAGAAAAGCTGAAATTAGAAGCGGAATTTTTGCGTAAAATAAACCTGAGATTAAATGTTATATGCGACCAAATTCAGACACAGGAAATAGGAATAAACAACATCAATGTTTTATGTCGGTTGATAATAAACAGTCTTAACAGTCTGACTATTCCGTTTGAAGGAGAACCTCTGCAAGGAGTTCAAATATTAGGATTTATGGAAACACGTGCACTTGATTTCGACAGAATTTTAATGCTTTCGATAAATGAGGGGCATATTCCCAAAAAATCGACTCCTCAAAGCATTATTCCGTATAATCTGAAGAAATTTTACGGATTACCTTCAATTGAATATCAGGACAGTATCTATGCATATTATTTCTACCGCCTTTTACAAAGAGCAAAAAATGTTAAAATCATATATAGCGCTTATGCTCAAGACGGACAGGGAGAAGCTTCAAGATTTATCTCACAATTAGATTATGAATTTAAAAATATTAATATTTCCCGAACCGCTTATAAAATTAAAACGGATGCGTTAAAAATCATCAGAGTAAAAAAAACAAAGGAAATAATAAGTAATATAAAAGAATATTTACAAAACGGCATAAGTCCTTCTGCGATAAACTCTTATCTGAATTGTTCATTAATGTATTATTTAAAATATATCGAAAAGATTACAGAGCCTACCCGGCTTGAAGAAAAAGATGATGCCGCATATTTCGGACAAATTTTTCATGAAAGCATGAAATTTTTATATGGAAATTTGCCCGAAGGAGTTTTATCGGAAAAAGATATTGATAAATTAAATAATGATACGGAAATAACCAAAGCAATCGAAAAAGCTGTAATTACTGTCCTGAAAATTAAAAACGAAAACCTAAAAATATCTCATACAAATACTTTGCTTACTGATGTTGTCCGTAAATATATAAAGTTGATGCTGGAATTTGACAAAAATCAATTGCCTTTCAGCATTATCGGATTGGAATCAAAGAAAAACTTTAATATGGAATTAAATGTAACCGGAGAAATCATTAATTGTAATATCGAAGGAATAATAGACCGTATTGACTTTATAGACGGGATTTACAGGGTTTTGGATTATAAAACAGGGAAAGTTAAAACATCGGCAAAATCAATTGAAGAGTTATTTGCAGAAGACCGAAAAGATGAATTAAACGGAATTACACAAACTCTTCTTTATTCGCTGATGCTTGACGATAATAATTCTGTTGTATGTCCCGGCTTATTGAATATAAACGAATTATTTACAGGTTCTGATTATCAAATAAAAATAAATAAATCCGAAATAACAAGTAAAGATATTAATATTATCAATGAATTCATAAAACTGTTAAAATCAAGACTTGAAGAATTAGCAGATATAAATACTGAGTTCAGACAAACCAATAACTCCGATAACTGTAAATATTGTGATTATAAAACAATTTGCATGAAATAATTTTTTTGTAAAAAAAATAGTCTAAAACTTTCATAATTAAAATAAAAGATATACTTTTGCACTTCGTTTTTTTTAAAAATAGAATTATTAATTAAAATTTTAAAGAATTTATGGTACATAATTACGAAACCGTTTTCATTTTAACTCCCGTTTTGTCTGAGGCACAGATGAAGGAAACGGTTGAAAAATTCAAAGGAATAATTCTTGCCGACAAAGGCGAGGTTGTTCATGAAGAGAACTGGGGATTAAAAAAATTCGCCTACCCCATACAAAAAAAGACTACAGGATTTTATCATTTAATTGAGTTTAAATCTTCCGGAGAACTTATTAAAAAGTTAGAAACCGAGTACAAAAGGGATGAAAAAGTCATCCGATTTTTAACTTTCAGATTAGATAAGCATTCTATTGCTTATGCCGAGAAGAGAAGAAAAATTAAACTTGAAGAAACTAAATCATAAGGAGGAATAAACATGACACAAGATAATTCGGAAATAAGATATTTAACTCCCATGAGAGTTGAGGTTAAAAAGAAAAAATATTGTCGTTTTCTTAAAAACCAAATTAAATATGTAGATTATAAAGACCCTGTGTTTTTAAAGAAATTTTTAAACGAGCAAGGGAAAATTTTACCTCGCCGTATAACAGGGACATCATTAAAATATCAACGTAAAGTCGCAACAGCAGTAAAACGTTCACGTCATTTGGCATTATTACCGTATGTTACTGACTTGATGAAATAAATTCAGGAGGAAAATACTATGGAAATTATATTAAAACAAGATGTTGAAAAATTAGGACATAAAGACGATTTGATAGATGTCAAACCGGGGTATGCAAGAAACTGTCTGATTCCTAGAGGATTAGCAATGCTGGCTACAAAATCTGCAAAAAAAATGCATGAAGAGAACCTGAAACAAAAAGCCCATAAAGAAGAAAAACTAATAAAAGAAGCCGAAGAGATAAAGGAAAAAATGGATGGTCTTACTCTTAAAATAGGTGCAAAAACCAGTTCTACAGGCAAAATATTCGGTTCAGTTAACAATATTATGATATCCGAAGCCCTTTCAAAAGAAGGTTTTGATATTAATAAAAAAGATATTACAGTTAAAGAACCTGCAATTAAGGAAATTGGAACTTATAATGCCAATGTTAAAATTTATAAAAAAATCGAAGCAAATATAATATTTGAGGTAATTTCTGAATAATACAGTTCGAAATATCCTTATCATTAGCTTTTATTTCTCAACGTATTGATAATCAGACATAAAAACAATTATTATTTTGTATTTTTACAAGTCTGATTTTTATCCGGTACGAAAAAATGAAGAAAAACATCCAATCTTGATTCAATTCACAATTTTATACCGATAGCAATTCAATAAATATATTGATATATTGTTATAAATAAACATATTAGAAATGAAACCTTTTAATAAATTGTTTCGTATATAAAGATAAGAAAGTTAAAATTTTAAATTAAAAAATAACAAAATATGACTTAAGCAAACATTTAAAAAAATTATTATGAAAACTTTGATAAGCAATATCAAAAGCAAAATTATCCGGCGAATAACCGGTAAAAATTTTGTTGCTTTTTGTTTATCATTGTTTTTTGTTTTTATATCGTTAAATATTTATTCTCAGCTTGATACTAATTTTTGGTTTGCTGCTCCTGAAGTAACTGTAGGTCACGGGGATCGCCCCATTTTTATATATGTAACTTCGGATCTTCTTCCCAGTGATGTAACAATTTCTCAACCCGCCAATCCGGCTTTTCCTCCGATTAATTTCCAACTTCCTGCAAATGCCACACAAGCTGTAGATTTAACCGAATGGATAGATATTATTGAAAACAAGCCGTCAAATACAGTATTAAATTATGGTATAAATATAACTGCGACAAATCCTGTAAATGCATATTATGCAGTTGAAAGATTTAATAATCCTGATATTTTTACTCTTAAAGGCAAAAATTCTTTAGGTTATGATTTTTTTATACCTATGCAAAACATTACCGAAGGAGGAAATTATAATCCTGTGCCTTATGCATCTTTTGATATAGTTGCAACAGAAGACAATACAGCTATAAGGATTTTACCAACAACTGATTTGGTCGGGCATCCTGCAAATCAGTATTTTTTAGTTACTCTTAATCGCGGACAAACATATTCGGCAGAACCCTTACATTTTGCTCCTGAATTTCGTCCCGGAGGAACTCGTGTCGGTGCCGACAAACCAATTGCTATTACTATTAAAGATGACTCCATGCGTGGAAATATTTTTGGAGGAGGATGCAGGGATTTGGGCGGAGACCAGATTGTTCCCATAACTATTATTGGTTCTGAATACATTGCAGTAAGAGGATTTTTAAATGATGAGTATGATAAAGTTTTTATATTAGCAACCAAAGATAATACAGAGGTATATGCAAATAATGTTTTACAGGCGACAATTGATGAAGGAGAAACTCATGTTTATAGTATGGGTACTGCCGGTGCTGTGTATATAAATACAAGCCACCCTGCTTATGTAATTCATATGTCGGGTTTTGGTTGTGAGATTGGATTAAGTATATTACCACAAATACATTGCACGGGTTCTTTTGACGTAACATTTACAAGAGTTAGTGATGAGCCTTTTTTCCTTACAATATTAGTTCGTGAAGGAGGAGAAGACAGTTTTCTTTTAAATGGAGAACCGGGAATTATTAATGCTGTTTCTTTTGATGATGTTCCTGCAACGGATGGACAATGGAAATATACTCAATTAGAAATGAATTTAAACGAAATACCTGCCGGTGTTGCATCTAGAATCAGCAATACAAAAGATGTTTTTCATGTCGGAACTATACACGGTACCACAACAGGAGGGTGTCGTTTTGGTTATTTCTCTGATTTTGCAGCACGCAGTTTTAATATCCCTGATCAAAAAAACATATATTGTATGGAAGAAACAATTACATTAGAAGCTAATTCGGTAGAGGGAGCAAATTATCACTGGACAGGACCTAACGGATTTTCGGCTGAAGGTCAGACTATAGAAATTGGATCTGCGGATGTTTCTCATACGGGTTATTATTTTATCAATGATTATTCAAGTGTTTTTTGTCCTATACTTACCGACTCAATATATATTCAAGTTGTACCTGATCCTGTTATTACAATATTGCCCGAAGAACCCTTTGTTTGCCAAGGAGACTCTATAGAACTTCTAATAAGCGGAGCAGTTAATTACGAATGGGATTCTACATACAATTTTTATCAGGATACCGGAGATATTGTAATTGCTTATCCCGATTTGACGACAACTTATAATATTATAGGAACGGATGAATACGGTTGCGTAGGCTATACATCCATAACTATTTCGGTTGATAATCAGGTGGATGCAACAATAAACTCTCAAACACAAGACTTATGTATAACTAACAACTCTATATCTCTAATGGCAGCTAATCCTAATGGAACATGGTCAGGGCAAGGAGTAACAGGGAATGTTTTTAGTCCTGCTGAAGCAGGTCCCGGTGTACATACTATATCTTATGAAATAATAAACGGTGCTTGTTCAGACATAGACAGTATTATCATTAGTGTTTACGAAACTGTTGATGCGACAATAACTCCTGTAGGACCATTATGTGAAACAGATGAAGCTGTTACTCTTTATGCGGTTGATGACGGCGGAACATGGACAGGAGCAGGAATTGACGGAAATATTTTTAATCCAAACATAGCAGGACACGGAACACATAAAATATCTTATGGAATTATAAACGGAGCATGTCATGATTCTGATAATATCACTATACATATTGATAAAATGGTTGATGCGACAATAACTCCTGCAGGACCTGTATGCGAGACATACGAAGCAATTATTCTTGAAGCTGTTGATGAAGGCGGAATATGGTCAGGTGAGGGGGTTACAGGAAATATTTTTAATTCCACTTCTGCAGGAATCGGAACACATACAATAACTTATGAAATAATCAACGGGGTTTGTTCGGATACAGACAGTATATATATAGAAGTTAATCCTGACCCTGAAGTTTTATTACATATTCCTTCTGATAAAATATGTTATAATGATGATTTGGTTAATTTGCAAAGCTCTCCTACCGGAGGAGTCTTTATCGGATCGGGCATTGTTGACGATAAGTTTTCGCCGGAAATTGCAGGAAGCGGACCTCATGAAATAGTTTATGAATATACAAATGAATTTGGGTGTTATAATTCAACTTCTATAACAGTTGAAGTCAGTCAGCCAATAGATATTTCATTATCCGGAGACAATCCGTTATGTTACGGAGATAATGGAGGAATGGCAAGAGTAATTGTATCCGGAGGTTCCCCCGACTATTCATATCAATGGGATGATAATTTGAATTCTACTACACCGATAATAACAGATATAACTGCCGGCACATATTATATAACTGTTACGGATTCCTGGTCTTGTGTAGAAAAAGACAGTATTACGCTTATTAATCCTCCAATTCTTATGATAGAAATTGATTCAAAGTCAGACATTGCTTGTTATGGAGTTTCTGATGGTTCTGCTACCGTGTCTGTTCAGGGAGGAACTGAACCATATTCATACAAATGGAGTGATGAAAATAATTCTGCAACACCAAGCATAAATAATGTCCCTGCAGATATTTATACCATTACTGTAACAGATAATAATTTATGCGTTGAAACCAGAAGCATTGAAATCAATACTCCCGAAGAAATATTTATAAGTACAGCTAATGTTGAAGATGCAAGTTGTTTTGGTTACAACGACGGATATGCTTTAATAAATGCAATAGGAGGAACACAGCCTTATGAATATTTATGGGATAATGCAACACAAAGTACAACTGCATACGCTGATAATTTGACAGCTGGAAACTATAATGTTACTTTAACTGATGCGAATAATTGTACCGAAATCAAAAGTGTTACTATAAATGAACCTTCGGAAATAAAACCAATTATAACTTCGCACAAAGTAATATGTACTTACAGTCTTGGGCGTGCAGAGATAGGAGCTACAGGAGGAATTTCTCCGTACGCTTATAGTTGGGAAAGCGGAAATACAGGCACTACTGAAACAGATTTAACTGTTGGGACTTATTTTGTAACTATAACCGATGCGAATAATTGCACAAAAATTGAAGAATATGAGATTTCATCACAGGGAACGATTTCCGCATTTATTACTCAGGACAAAATACTTTCTTGTTACGGTTTTAAGGATGCCAGCCTTTTTGCAAACACAACAAATGGGATTCATCCTGTAGGTTATTACTGGTCTAATGGAGTAAGTCAACAATATAACAATAATATCGGAGCAGACGTTTATAAGGTTACTTTAACCGATTCGTGGGGTTGCAAAGGAGAAGCATCGCACATAGTTACGGAGCCCTCTGCAATTATAGGAGAAGCGGTTAATGTTGGAAACACATTATGTTATGATGATTCAGGCTCAATTGAATTAGCTGTATATGGAGGAACTCCCCCTTATGCTTATTACTGGGATAACGGCTCTACGGGTAGTCATTTAACAGGCTTGTTACCGGGTGATTATACCGTTTCTATAGTTGATTCAAACAACTGTATTTTAATCAGAACATTTACAATAGTTAGTCCTTCTGAGCCGATATATTTATATGCAGGGGTAGAAAATGTAAGTTGTTACGGAGATAATGACGGAAGTGTATTTGTAAATGCAACGGGAGGCTATCCTCCTTATAAGTATATATGGAATATTGAAGATCATTATAATGTACAAAATGTTTCAAATCTTTTTGCAGGAAATTATCGTTTAAAAATATTAGACTCCGAAGGTTGTAGTCTGGATACAGTAATTAACATTAATCAACCAAGCGAAATTGAAGTTTTATATTATTTGGTTGAGCCGACTTGCGACATCAATAATAACGGATATATAGAATTTGAAGTTACAGGAGGCATCCCTCCGTATTCTTACAGTTGGGAAGACAATCGCACTTATAATTCTCGTATCACAGGATTAAGTTCCGGAGAATATTCATTTACGATTACAGATAATAATAACTGTAAAAAATCACCCGATATCATAATGCCTGATAATCCTGACCCATGTATAAGAATTGCCAGCGCATTTACTCCAAACGGAGACGGAATTAACGACGAATGGATAATTGAAGGCATTGATAATATTGATTTAGTTGAAAATGCCATAATTCAAGTTTATAATCGCTGGGGACAATTGATGTGGGAAGGCAGAGAAGATAGTCCTCCGTGGGATGGCACATGGAACGGGAAAGTAGTCCCTACTGCATCATATTTATATACAATAGACCTGCTTAACGGAATTAAATATTGCGGAATAGTAACAGTGGTAAAATAGCGTTGATTTAATCCTTTTTTCTTAATATCAGAAATTCATATCATATTACGTTATTCTAAATCCTTTTTCACAAAAATATTCGGCAAAAATATCCGTTTGATTTCCTTGTACTATTAAATGATGATTTCCAAGCGGTTGTTCATTAATCAAAAAAAGGCTTTTTGATGATAACTTAACTTTTATTGATGTTCCGCAAGTGTTTTCTTCAATATCCGAATCGTGAATTGTCCCTAATGCAATAAAGCAAGTTTCCAGTTTACTGTCAATTCTGAAAACTGTTATCTGCTGTTTCGAAAAAGTTCCTTTTATTGATGTCTGTAAACCTGATTCAAAATGTTTTACCGTTTTGTATTCTTCCGGCATATTAAGCGGTACTGTACAATGAGCAAAGCTTGCAAATTCATTATCAACATGGATTAAGTTTGCCATCCACGGCACAACTCCGATTAGTCTTTGACAAACTATCATTGTAGCAGCCGAGCACAAATCTCCTTCACAAATTGCAGGAAATCCCTCAGAATTTAAAAAAGAAAACGGCAAACAGGCAGTTATATTTTTCTCTCGGATAAGTTTATAACAATCCAGTGCAATAGCATCCAAAGAATATTCTTCAATAATCTGATTAAAAGTATTTAACAGTTTTGCGATTTCTTCAATATCCGTATTTTGATTATTTTGAAAAGTTTTTATCAAATCCTTATCAGGAATAGAATCGTTATTATTCAAGATTTTTTCAGACTCAATTTTTACCGTTTCAATATCAAGAACATCCTGAAGTATTTCTTCATCCGGCATTCCTGTAACTATCCATTGTGAAGGATCTCCGATTAGACCAAGCCTCGATTTTCTTTGATTTAAAAATTTCGGCTCAAAATATTTTTTCAACACATCAACCGAAGCAAGTGTGTCTATATCAAATATTTTAGTTTTGACCCCTTTTTCGTTGCAAAAAGCCTTGACTTCGGTAGCCGCAGCCCAAGAGTTATTTTTTTTTGATGCTAAAAAGCAATATCTTTTTTCTGCGTTTATATGTTCTGCCACATTATGTTCCGAACCTCCGCTGATAAATAAAATAATATTGGGATTTTCCGACACAAAATTTTCCTTATCAATTTCTCTAAATTTTTCAATTAAAGATTGTTTAGATTGTGTCAATTCATCATTAGTTGTATTAACACTTTTAGCTATAAAAATTCTCAAAATAAAAAAATTTAGTTAAACATTAAAAGTCTAAAAACTTTGAATTATTTGATTTTATTTTTTAAAAGCAATGGTTTCAATTTCAACAAGTACATTAAGCGGCAATGTTTTAACAGCAAAAGCTGCTCTTGCCGGAGGATTTTCGGGATAAAATTTAGCATAAATTTCATTCATTATTGCAAAATTTGACATATCACTTAATAAACAAGTAGATTTCACAACGTCTGAATAATCATATCCCGCTTCTTTTAAAATTGCACCGATATTTTTCATTACCTGTTCAGTTTGTTCTACGATTCCTTCGGGAATTTGTCCGTTTTCAGGATTAACAGGAATCTGTCCTGATATAAATAACATTCCGTTGACTTCTACTGCCTGACTATAAGGTCCGATAGCTTTCGGGGCATTTTGAGTATTGATAATTTTTTTCATAATTTAAAAAGTTTTTTATTAATCATAAATTTTGGCTTTAATATTTCCTTGTAATACCATAAGTCCGTTATATGCCAGAGCAGACATTTCGTCTTCGCCGGGATATATTTTAACATCTGCAATATAATTTACCATATTAATTACAAAATTACAAAATTGTTCATTATAAGCAATACCACCTGTCAATAAAATTGCATCAACATTTCCGTTAAGTACGGTTGCCATTGCTCCTATTTCTTTAGCCACTTGATATGCCATTGCATCTGAAATTTTCTGAGCTTTTTTATCTCCTTGTTTACATCTCATTTCAACTTCATAAGCATCGTTAGTTCCGAGATATGCAACTAATCCCCCTTTGCCTTTAATCATTTTTTTTATTTCCGATTTATCGTATTTTTTACTAAAGCAAATTTCGATTAATTGTCCTGCCGGAATTGTCCCGCTTCTGTTCGGAGAAAAAGGACCTTCGCCGTC
>SLSH01000232.1 GCA_007130555.1 Bacteroidales bacterium | reverse complement strand
AGTTTCACGTCTTGGCACGGAGCTGGTCGTTCACATTCTCCGGCATGCAGGAGAGACCTTACATTCACCTTCACCGAGACGACCGCCGTCAATTGAAGAGAGCAACTAATTAGAGCCTGTTGCAAAATAGGCTGATATACATCCGCCATAATAGGATCTCTTCTAAGAAAAGTCGACATAACGGAACAAAAACCGGAAAAAATTGAATATTTTCATTGACAACACCTACTCAGCATAGTAGAGGTAGTGGCATCAACTTTCCATATGAAGGAGCAATCGAAATGCTTGCATTTATTGAAGCACAGAAGCCAATACCTATGGGCGGTATCTCCGGTGACGAAACTCATATTTGGGACGAGGATCTCAAAACTATAGACAAGATCCTTTCGGACGACCGCTTCATCGATATCCTTTATTGTTCAATAAGAAGAAATTTATCTGCTTCAACTCGTCGCGGCCGGAAACGCATGGCACTGAATCGAATATTGCGGGCAGGAGTGCTGAAGCACGTAAAGAAATTGTCCTTCCGGGATCTTTTCAGTGATTTGAAAAGAAATCTTGATGGACGCGCTTTTTCTCAGTTCTTCGATGAACCCGTAAAATCAGTAGCGTCATTATCAAGAAACATTGCATATGTGGATGCACAAGCATTGCATGAGATGAATGAACTGCTGTGTAAAAAGGCGCGGGAAACAGGGGTGATTAAGGGAAACGTAATGCGGCAGGATACCACCGTTTGCGAATCAAATATTCATTACCCCACCGACGGTTCGCTGCTTAGAGACGGCGTCCGTGTACTGCAAAGACTTGTCAAACAAGCCGAAGATCTGGTTTCTACGATACCGGCTTCGCGTGACCGCAGCCGGGCAGCGACGCGCCGAGCGCTTGAAATCGTTCGGAGCGTCGGCACCAAAGAAAACAATGAGCAAAAACAGAAAGCATACGGCAAATTGCTTCGTATCACCCGGGCGGTTGTAACAACGGCAAAACGGGCGGTTGATAAGCTGGCTGACGGCAGGACAACACGACATCTCAATGAAAAGGATCGGATTGCAGGCGGAGCGGTGAAAGATGAATTGGAAACCATGGTGCCGCGTGTGGAACAATTAATACGGCAAACCCGCAATCGTGTTTTCCGGGGAATAACCAATTCGCCGAACAAGCTGTTGAGCCTCTTTGTGCCCGAAACTTTTGTTATCTGTAAAGGCAAGGCGCACAAACCAAACGAATTCGGCAGAGTCGTAAACATAGTAGAAACGGAAAACGGTTTTGTATCTGATTATCAAGTTCTCGACGGCAATCCCAACGATGGCAAGCTGCTCATACCGGCAATCGAAAGACACATCGAGCAATTTGACCGACCTCCTCGTCTTGTAGCCACGGATCGTGGATTTTGGTCCGCCGCCAACGAAAAGGCGGCGTATGAACTCGGTGTCCGGCGAGTAAGTATTCCCGCCAAAGGCAAGGGATCAAAGATGCGACTTCGGATTCAACGTTCGCGCTGGTTTCGCAAGGCGCAGCGATGGCGGGCCAACGGAGAAGGCCGCATCGGAATTCTCAAAAACAATTATGGACTTGACCGTTGCTTTTATAAGGGTGAAAAAGCAATGGAGCGTTGGGTGGGATGGTGCGTATTTGCAAACAATCTTGTCGTGACGGCTCGATTACAGAGACGCTGGCGACAACAAGAGAATGAAACAGATCATCAAACGGAAAAACACGCTTATAGAAAGGCTGCATGAACTGGCACCGAAAATGCTGCTCGGCTCATCGTCCGAAACGTACAGGACATGCGGGCGACCGGATTGTCGGTGTCATACTACAGGACCGAAGCACGGCCCGCACATGCACGTGAACTATAAAGGTGAAAACGGTCGTACGACTGGTTATTATGTGCCCAAGGGGCTTATGGAAAGAGTACGCGAAGGGCTTGATGCCTGGAAGGAATTTCAAGCAACGGCCAAAGAGATTGCAGCGCTCAATGAGCAACTGCTGATGGCCGAACGTCCTTCACAAAAAAAGCGTAAGAAAATGAAATGATCGAACTGCTCACTTTTTTGCTTTTTTATTTCATCATCCGGCTTGAGTCGGGAAATATGGTGTGGTTACGGAAAGCCCCGACCGGAGGGTTAAACCTTTTTGTGTTTGTGGGTGAATATTTCCGCTTTTGCAAATCAACACATTGTACAATTTGCAACGGGGTAAAACGGTTTTGTTTGTATTTGGATCCCCTGTGTCGTTCTCTGTGTGGCACAATTTCAAAATGGAGTAATAAAGACTTTCCGCCCTGCTTCCAGACTCATGATCGCTTTTATTGCGCAAAAACAACCTGTTTTTTCCAGCGGATCTACAAAGCTCTTTGCAATGCGCACAGATGCGCTTTTATTCCTGAAAAATGTAAAATTGTCACGATCCGGTAAGCAATGAATGAATGGATCCGGTAAAAATCCGGTTTTAATCGTTGTATTTTGCAACAGGCTCTAATTACGAGGACAGCGAATTGAGTATACATGATTTCTCAATTACGGGGACAGTTTAATGATTCCTTTCGGGGCCGGAGCCCCTTT
>SLSH01000093.1 GCA_007130555.1 Bacteroidales bacterium | reverse complement strand
TATTTTTGTAAAAAATGAATTTTAATTTTGAAGAATATTACAAAATAATTTTTTCGAAACAAATAGAGTCTTGTTTTGATAAATATGCTTTGCAGGCTTTTGAATATCAGTATAATAACAATCCTGTTTACAGAAAGTATTGCGATCTGATACATATAAAAGAAGATAAAATTAAATCTTTAACCGATATTCCTTTTTTGCCTGTTGAACTATTTAAAACTCATAAAATTATTAGCGGAGATATTAAGCACGAATTGGAATTTCATAGTAGCGGAACAACAGGAAATCAGGCGTCAAAGCACTTTGTTGCAAATGCAGGAATTTATAAAAAATCATTTACTTTCTGCTTTAAAAAGTTTTTCGGAAATCCTGATAAATATGAGATTTTAGCTCTGTTGCCATCATACCGCGAAAAAGAAAATTCATCTCTTGTTTATATGGTAAATGAACTGATAAAATTATCTGCAAACAAGCACGGCGGGTTTTACAAGAATAATTTTGATGAACTGAATCAGAAAATCAATTATCTGGAAAAAAATAAAATAAAATATTTACTGTTTGGTGTTTCGTTTGCTTTGCTTGATTTTGCGGAAAAATATCCGCAAAAAATCTGTTACGGGGATTTTATAGAAACAGGCGGAATGAAAGGCAGACGGCAAGAAATCACTAGACAGGAATTACATAAAATTTTGTGTTCGGCATTTAAAATCAATAAGATTTATTCGGAATATGGCATGACAGAGCTTTTATCTCAGGCATATTCAAAAGAAAGCGGCATATTTTTATGTCCTCCTCAGATGAAAGTTTTTTGTAGGGACGGCTCCGACCCGTTGATGATTACAAAATCAGGAAAAGGGGCAATTAACATTATTGACCTTGCAAATATTCATTCCTGTTGCTTTATTGCAACATCAGATATTGGAAATATTTATAAAAACGGAAGTTTTGAAGTGGACGGACGCTTTGACGAGGCTGATGTAAGGGGTTGCAGTATGTTGATATGAAAAGTTGCCTTACAAACTGTACCAACCACTTTCCTCAAATAAAATATACTCGTATTTAAATAATGTTATTTTTTATTTCTCTTTAATTATTATAAAAAAATACATATATTTGCAAAAGCTTACAAATTCGGAATCTAATTCCATAATTGTAAAAAATATGATAATAAGAGACGCTAAGCAAACATTAATAAGTTTATCACGGCAGTTTAAAGCTGTTGCTGTGGTTGGTCCCAGACAATCGGGTAAGACAACTCTGGTAAAAAGTGTTTTTAAACAATTACCATATGTTAATCTTGAAAATCCTGACATCAGAAATTTTGCAATAAACGATACAAGAGGATTTATTGAACAATATAAGCAAGGTGCTATATTGGATGAAGCTCAACGTGTACCTGAACTTTTTTCATATCTCCAGCAAATACTTGATGAAAGTAATCAACCCGGAAAGTTTATTATTACCGGGTCAAATAATTTTCTTCTTCAGGAAAATATTTCTCAAAGTTTGGCAGGAAGAGTAGGATATCTGTTTTTACTTCCTTTTACCAGTCGGGAGCTCAACCTAGATACCAATTTAAATAAAATACTGCATGAAGGTTTATATCCGCCTATTTATGACCAACTTGTAGAACCGGCTAAATGGTACTTAAACTATATTAGAACTTATATAGAAAGAGATGTAAGACAAATTAAAAATATTACAAATTTACATTTGTTTGAAAAATTTTTGAGACTTTGTGCAGGAAGAATTGGACAACTGTTAAATATGAGTAGCCTCGCAATTGAAGCAGGAGTTGATAGTAAAACTATTGCATCATGGATAGGTGTTCTAGAAGCAAGTTTTATTATTTTTAGATTACAACCCCATTATGTTAATTTTAATAAAAGACTGGTTAAAATGTCTAAACTTTATTTTTATGATACGGGAATTGTTTGCTCTTTGATTGGAATTAAAAATGAACAGCAACTGTTTTTGCATCATTTGAGAGGAAGTATTTTTGAGAATTTTGTTATTACTGAATTAATTAAAAATAAATATAACAAAGCCGAAGCAAATAATTTATATTTTTGGAGAGATAATTCGGGAAACGAAATTGATATAGTTTGTGATAATGCTGATAATTTGTTGCCTGTTGAAATTAAATCCGGTAAGACAATTACTGATGAATATTTTAAAAGTTTAAATTTTTGGCAAAGAATTAGTGGAGAAAAAACAGGAAAAATAATTTATGCAGGAAAAAATACTCAAAAACGAAGTAATAATATTACAGTTTTGCCATGGACTAAAATTCACGAAGTATTTGATGTATAATATATATATCAGATATTGGAAATATTTATAAAAACGGAAGTTTTGAAGTGGAAGGACGCTTTGACGAGGCCGATGTAAGGGGTTGCAGTATGTTGATATGAAAAGTTACGTTACACAAATATTTTGTTTCGGAAATATGAAGGTAAATAACAAATAATCCACTAAACTTATAGATTTATTTATATTGCAATATTTGGCAAAATATAATATTATAAATGTATAAAATACCACTATTTAAATTATATTATAATTTTAAC
>SLSH01000370.1 GCA_007130555.1 Bacteroidales bacterium | reverse complement strand
TGCACCGGGGTCGAGACTTGCGACATGGGTGCATGGGTGGGCTGCGACGCTCAAATCCCCGCTGAGGAAATCTGCGACGGGATAGACAATAACTGCGATGGTGTCACCGACATGGTGACAAGGGGCTGTTACGACCTCGGCGACGGGTGCACATTCGACGAGATGACCCAGACATGGAATTGCGTGGGCCAGTGCCGCCTCGGCACGCAGCTTTGCGTGGACGGAGAGTATGGTGAATGCACGGGCGCCCAAGGCCCGACAGAGGAAATATGTGACGGGGTGGACAACAACTGCGACGGAAATATTGACAAGGATGAATTCGGGAATCCGCTGACAGAGACATGCTACACCGGTCCTCCCGGAACCGAGGGGGTCGGGGAATGCAGAGCAGGAGTGCGGAACTGCACCAATGGAGTCTGGGGATCATGTGTGGGTGAAGTAACCCCGCAGCAAGAAGTCTGCGACGGAAGAGACAACGATTGCAACGGTCTTACCGACGACGGGCTTGGTCAGACCACCTGTGGTTTGGGCGAGTGCGAAAAGACCATAGACAACTGTGTAGACGGAATCCCCCAGGTTTGCGACCCGTTCGAGGGAGCGACCCCCGAGGTGTGCGACGGCAGGGACAACAACTGCGACGGTGTGACCGATGGGTTGATCGAGGTCTGTTACACCTACGACACCGGGTGCGTATTCAACGATGTCACACAGACCTGGGATTGCGAGGGAATCTGCGCGACCGGGATACGCAGGTGCCCGACGCCCGAGCAGGGCGGAACCGGCTTATGGGGAGATTGCGAATTCGAGCAGGGTCCGCAGCCGGAGGTATGCGATGGGAGGGACAACAATTGCAACGGTCTTACCGACGAAGATGAGCACGGCAATCCGTTGAGCCAGGCGTGTTATCCGCCCGGGTCTGGTCCGGACACGGGATGCGAACTGGATCCTGACACGAACGAGTGGGAATGTCTCGGCATCTGCCAAGCGGGCGAACGGCTTTGCATAGACGGCGCATGGGATGCATGCACGGGTTACGTAACGCCGCAGGCGGAGATCTGCAACAATTTGGATGATAATTGCGACGGACAAACCGACGAGCCGGAAAACATCGTCGGGCTGGGGCAGCCGTGCGGTTCCGCGATCGGGCGTTGTACCCAGGGCATCATGGAGTGCATAGACGGCCAAGAGGTGTGCGTGGGCGGAGAGGGTCCGTTTCCCGGGGATTGCAACGGGATGGACGACAACTGTGACGGGGTTATCGACGACCCGGATGAGGTAGGTCATCTTGAAGGCTTGCCTTGCGGCACGGACGTTGGCGAATGCGAATTCGGGGAAACAAAGTGCGTGGGAGGCGAGATAATCTGCGTGGGAGGCCGGGGTCCGGCGGAAGAGGTTTGCAACGGGCTGGACGACAATTGCAACGGTCTCATAGACGACGGCGCGGTGTGTCCGCCGAACTCGTACTGTTACGACGGCGCGTGTCGGCCTGTGTGCGACCCTGGAGACGAGTTCAGTTGCATGCCGCGAACCGATTGCGTCGAAGTGTATATCGAAAGCGTGGAGGATTACAGGCATATCTGCCTGCCGACCGTGGGCGACTGCGGCGGAGAGACATGCCCGGAAGGGTGGATATGCGTAAACGATGAATGCGTGGATCCCTGCGAGGGAGTGGAATGCGAACCTTGGGAGGAGTGCCGACAGGGAATCTGCATGGACCAGAGCTGTGCAGCGTTCGGAATCGACTGTCCGCCGGACCAGATTTGCGTGAACCACGAATGCGTGGATGATCCGTGCATCGCAGCCGATTGCGACGAGAACACCGATTTTTGCGTCCGCGTGTGCGACGAGACGGGATGCACCCACGAATGCAGAAAGCTTTGCGCGTGTCCGCCAGGCGAGCGATGCACCCCGGATTCGGATTGCATAGAAGATCTTTGCCACGGAGTTTCCTGCACCGGCGCTACAAGGTGCAACAAGGAAACAGGAGAATGCGAGCCGGATCCATGCTTCGGAATAACCTGCTCCACCACCAAGGTTTGTTACGAGGGTGAGTGCATCGATGATCCGTGTGCACATGCCGATTGCCCGCCGGGCTACAATTGTGCGTTGGTGGACACGGGCGGTTCGACCCCCGCGGCTCAATGTCGCGCGGATCATAGGTTCTGGGATCCGGGAGCGGGAACCGTTGATGTTTTCGCCACCGGCAAGGGAGGTTGTAGTTGCCGGGCAAGCAGCGGGGATCCCCGTCCGTCCGGGCCATTCGGGCTGATCTTGCTGTTGCTGCTTTCCATAATCGTACGAGGTTCTTCAAAGAACCGCGGCGACAAGGAAAGGAGTATGGGACAATGAAAAACAACAAACCACGAGTTTCCGGTTTTTCGGGTTACAACATACTCAACCTCTTTACCGTCCTCCTGTTGATTCACGGCTGTAACGTGGATCCCTATGAACTCGGCGAAGGAGGAGGATGGAATTTCCCCGATGCAGCGATATACGACGCTCGCCCAGAGGCGGACGCGGAAATCGACGCTGAGATTCTCTACTGCGACGGCGCGGACATCATGAACGACCC
>SLSH01000341.1 GCA_007130555.1 Bacteroidales bacterium | reverse complement strand
TCGGCTACGCTATCGGTGCGCACTCTAGTCTGCAAGCGAGCCGGCTGGTCTTGCTGTTCTAAGATATCGACCAGTGCCATACCGTTTAGTACCGTAGCCAGCATACCCATATAATCACCTGTTACTCGCTCCACGCCATGGGCGGCTATGGAAGCGCCACGCATAAAGTTGCCACCACCTACAATTACACTTATTTCCGTGCCAGTTTCGTCTTTGACTTCCTTCAGCTCTTTAGCCAGTTTAGTTACAAACTCTGGATCTATGCCGTGATCTCGCGAACCCTCGAACTGCTCCCCGGAAAGTTTAAGTAGTACTCTTTTCATTTGTGCCATTGGGACGCATTATACCCAATTTCTGCAGTTGATGCATGTATTAAAATAATGTAAAAAGTAATTTATCAAGAGGATTCGTTAAATGAGTTTCGAGCAGCCAACAACCCTAAACCCCCAGGAGGACAGTCCGCTTTTTAAGCAGCGCTGTTTTGTTCAAGCTTTCTTTGCCTCCCACCCTCAGGCTTTTGCCGAGCTAAGCGATGAAGAGTGGCAACTACTGCACGATATCTACTTGCTAGAGCCAAGTATTGAAGAAGGTGCAGAATTTTGCCCTGAAGCCAACCCTCAAGTAGCCGACACCCTCAACACGGCTATCTACAAGGTCGCCGATCAGCTGTGTTTTGATGAAGACATGAAGTCTGATTTATCATTGCCACTTGATGGTAGCCAACTACAAGAACTAGATTAATAACCCTGCTCGTGTCGGTCTTCAATCTTTTTCTGGCACCGACTCACTGCTTCTGTAAGGTCAATATCGAAGTGATTCGCTATAGTAGTAATCGAAATCAACACATCGGCCATTTCACCTTCTAAGTCAGTTGCATCGGTTTTCCTTGCCTTAGACCCATCTCGTTTACGGATAGCCTCAGCCATTTCGCCCAGCTCTTCAAATAGGTATATTAGCTGTAGCTGCATGTCTGGCTGTTGTGGTGAACGCTGCCAATCACGTTCCACCCAGGATTGTAATTCTTTTATTGTCATACAAAGCTCCTTTCCTGTATTAGAAGTTTAGAGCTCGAGATTCACCAATGAACGTAACGAGCTCATATTGTTAAACGCGTACATTCGTCGCTCATCTATGAGGTGCAGCTTATGTCGTGCCTCTCTGCGAGCTCAGCCTGTAGTCTTAGTTTGTGCTGTTGTGTTTCGTAGATTTGGACATAGCTTTCATTGCTACCGGCTTCGGGATTGATTGAAGCTGCCTCAGCTTCCAGTTCCGATGCACATGTATTGCTCTCTTCCAGCGCAGTCACATCGAAGTCAGGTGTTAGTGATTCAGTACTTGTATCAGCTGGCGTGCAGCTTATGCCATGCTCGTCAGCTAGCTCAGCTGAGTTCGCAAACCGTGTAGCTCTACTGCGAGCAGCATCGTATCGAGCTCCTTCACCTTGACCTGCCACAAAATCGAGCTGCCGTGCCTGCAATTCTAGCTCATCTGCACACGCGCCTCTATCTTCAAGGGCTTCAACATCGGTCAAATCTGCTCTATCGGCATTGTAGCCTTCGGCAGATTTTGATAAGTGATCAATTCCTAAAAATGCCGATACGCCGACAATACCAGCTGTGGCTGCTACACCTATTGATTTTGCAATCTTCCTGTACTTACTTTGCTCATCTATCTCGAAACTATCAGGAACTGTCTCTACCACGACCACGTCAGGTTCGACATCTGCCTGCTTTCGGGGTTCAATATCTCCACTCATCGCTCTATAACCTCACATTTAGTATGTATAGATTAAACAATATATTATACAATATGTCAACAAACATTTTTTACATTCCGCCCGAACCGTATCTTTCGCCACTATTTGATAGAAATGGGTCGTTCACTCTAAGGCCCTGTCATTGGCTAATTACTGTTTATAAAATAATGCAACTATTCGACATATTGCATAAAATTACACCTTTTTAAGGTTGGATATTGACAGCTGTATGTTATATATCAAGCTCGAGATTCTATGAGCTGATAAATTCTTTGGCTGAGTGCACTCCACTTTTCTTCAACAGTGTTGTAGCTATCTAGTGGCACGTGAGCATCTGGTAGCTCCAAAACAGCAAATTCATCGCCAATCTCTTCGATGGCTGGATGTTGCTCTGCGTATTGTTTGCCCATCTTATCCTCTATGACGAACCATAGCCCCGTCATGTTGTAGGCTATCTTCTCGCGAGCTTCCGGTTCTTGAACGTATGTATCTACCGCTATTTTTGCCATACTTAGAAATTCTTGCTCGGATATCTTGTCCTTTTGAAGCATGCGCTCGAACTCTTGTCGAAAGCCCTCATATGCACTTGATTGTGAGATATGCCCTCCATTCATAAAGTGTGACTAATAATTATATATTTAGATTGATTTAAAGGTTTAATACACCGCTTTTAATTGTTTGACGGTTACACTTCGTGTTCATCTAGGAATTTATAGATCTTTTCTTTATCATCAGCTTCGTCTAATACGCTGATATACTGATCCTTGGTTATTTCCCTGGCCTGTTCTTTACTTTCAATACCGGCAAACGATATACC
>SLSH01000432.1 GCA_007130555.1 Bacteroidales bacterium | reverse complement strand
ACAATTGTTTATCTTACAAGAGTAACTAAAAATATCGAAAACGGTTTTGTATTTGTTTTGGGGATTAATCTTCAGGCTTTACAATCTAATTGGAAATCATACTACTCCGAACAGTTCACACCTTTTATGGAAACTGCAGAAAAACCTGATTCGGAAAATATTCTGAGAAGGTCTCGGAGACAAGTAGAATATTATCAACCTGCTATTTGTAATAATGGTCGTTATGTTGCCTGGGCTGAAAACAAAATAGGGAAATACTGGATAAGGCTTTATGACAGAGAAACAAAAAAAAGAAGAACTATTCTAAGGAGAGAACATAAACTTGACCAAATAACCGACTATTCATATCCTATAATCAGGTGGCATCCTTCGGGAAAATTACTTGGTTTTTTTATAGAAAAAAAAGGACATACATATTACAAGACATATAATATTGAAACAGAAGAAATAAATGAAATCAGAATTACATCTTTGGATAAAGTAGTTTCTTTTAATTATTCACACGACGGTTTTCTTATTGTTTTATCCGCCTTTAATATCGGACAATCAGATATTTATATTTATAATATTGCTGCAAATACTATAGATAATCTAACTATGGATATTGCAGATAATTATGACCCGGTATTTATAGAGAATTCCACTAAAATATTATTTGCTTCAAACAGAGATTCCGAACAAATAGGTTCAAGAAGTTCAAACAAAGTTCCATTACAAAATTTCCGGGATTTATTTGTGTATGATATAGAATCTAAAACTCTTGAAAGAATTACAAACAATCCGCATTCAAATAAAAAAATCCCCAATTACATTGATAATAAATATATATTCTTGTCGGATAAAAACGGTATTTACAATTTATATGAGGGAGAAATGGATTCTGCAATAAGATACATTGATACAATAACTCATTATAACTATTTTTTAAATAAAAGACCATTGACAAATTATCGGTATAATATTTTATATTATGATTTAGCAGAAGAATCCGAACTAAACACATTATTATATTATTCTGATAAAAAATACGAAATATTTGTTAATGAAAAACTTCCCGAGACTTCATCTGTTGTTGAAAGGACATGGTTTAAAGACAACTTTTTTGCAGATATAGAAAGAGCCGAAAAAAACAAAATAAGAGAAATAGAAGCAAAACAACAAAGGGATTCTATAATGCAAGCTGAAGAAAAAGAGAGAAGTTCAAAAGATATATTAATTGACATTAATAATTACTCATTTCACATAGAAACTGAAATTATTGAAAAAGAAACAAAAACAGATGAGTTTGATGAAGTCGGACTTGCTAAAGAACCACGCACAAATAAATATTTTACGACTTTTTACACAAATTATCTGGTTAATCAAATTGACTTTGGTTTTTTAAACCATTCTTATCAACCATTTACGGGAAGAGCATTTTACTTTAATCCCGGATTTAATCTGCTTTTTAAAGTAGGTGCATCCGATTTATTTGAAGATTACCGGATTACTGCCGGATTTAGATTTGCAGGAAATTTTAACAGCAACGAATATTTATTAAGTTTCGAAAATTTAAAGAAAAGGTGGAATAAACAAATGCTCTTTCACCGACAGGCAATGAATAATATTTACGAAAACAGATATGTTAAAGCACATACTCATCAGGTTTATTATATTACAAGGTATCCGTTTAGTCAGGTAGGTGCATTTCAATTAACAACAAGTTTCAGAAGCGACAGATTATCTTTCTTATCAATTGATTACGAAAGTTTATTGGCACCGGACAAATATGATTACTGGGCAAGTATTAAAGCCGAATATATCTTTGATAATACAAGACGATTAATTACAAATATTTATGATGGTTTCAGAATGAAAGTTTTTGGAGAAGCCTATAAACAAATAAATAAAGAAGAAACAGAAATGTTTGTAGTCGGTGCAGATTTCAGATATTATATACCTATTCACAGAAATTTAATTTTTGCTACACGATTTGCAGCCAGTGGGTCTTTTGGAAGAGCAAAATTAATATATTATTTAGGGGGAATTGATAACTGGATAAATCTTTCTACAAATCCTACATTTGACACATCAATCCGAATTGACCCCGAAAAAAACTATGTTTATCAGGCTGTAGCAACAAATATGAGAGGATTTACTCAAAATATCAGAAATGGAACAAATTTTGCTTTGGTAAATGCAGAAATCAGATGGCCTATTGTACAATATTTGTTTAACAGACCTATCAATAATGTTTTTATACAAAATTTTCAATTAATAGGATTCTTTGACCTTGGTTCTGCATGGTCAGGTTTATCTCCCTTTAGCGGTGATAACGCTTTCGAAAATGATATTATCGAAAGCCACCCTGTTACCGTTATAATTCATAATAATAATTATCCGATAGTTGCAGGCTACGGATTTGGAGTAAGAAGTAAATTATTCGGGTATTTTATCAGAGCAGACTGGGCTTGGGGAATTGAAAATAATATAGTTTTACCAAGAATATTCTACCTGTCTTTAAGTTTAGATTTTTAATTTTAAATGAAATATTATGGGAGTAAATGAGATTTTATTATTAATATTAATCGGTCTGATT
>SLSH01000281.1 GCA_007130555.1 Bacteroidales bacterium | reverse complement strand
TTAGATAATGAATAATAAATATAAAATATTGTGTGTCCTTTTGGCTTTTATTTTTTTATTCCCGATATTTATACATGCAAAAGAGTCTAACAGTCCTAAAGAAATGACTGTTGTAATTGATCCCGGGCATGGTGGGAAAGACCCCGGAGCTGTCGGTAGAATTTCAAAAGAAAAAGACATAGTACTTGAAATTGCTATTTTGCTTCGCGACTTCATAAATAATGCTTATAATGATGTAAACGTAATATTGACAAGAGAAGATGATAGTTTTGTAGAATTATTTAAAAGAGCCGAAATTGCAAACAAAAATAATGCAGATTTGTTCATTTCATTACATATTAACGGTTCCTCGAACAGAAGGGCTAACGGAACAGAAACTTTTGTAATGGGACTGCATACATCAAAAGAAAATCTAGAAGTTGCAAAAAAAGAGAATGCCGTAATTTTAAAAGAAGAAGATTATGAAGACCGGTACGGAGGATTTGACCCTAATGATCCCGAAAGCCATATAATCTTTTCATTATTTCAAGATGCACATCTAAATCAAAGTCTATTTATGTCTCAGTTAGTTCAGGAAAATTTTGCAAATAAACTGCCATTAACAAACAGAGGTGTTAAACAGGCGGGTTTTTTGGTTCTCTGGCAAACTACAATGCCCAGTGTTTTAGTGGAAGCAGGATTTATATCAAATGCCGAAGAAGAAAAATTATTAAATACTTCCGAGACGCAAGAAAAAATCGCTTATTCTATATTTAATGCTTTTTCAAAATACAGAAAATACTACCAAGACGATGATATTGATATTGCCGAAAAAGATTTTTCCGAAATATTGGCAGATGAAGCTTCCGCCTCAAAAACAACACAAACAAGCATAGAAAAAGAGAATATTTCTGTAACAGAACCCAAATCTGAAAGTTCTATAATCTTTAAAGTGCAAATTGCGACATCTTCCAGAAAAATTGAAACTATTCCGCAAAATTTTAAATCTCATAAAAATGTTGAAGTATATCTATTGGATAATATTTATCGTTATACAATCGGAACGGAAACCAATTATGATAAAATACTTCAGTTAAGAAGTGATTTATCTAAAGATTTCCCTGATTGTTTTGTTGTTGCATTTAAAAACGGAGAAAGAATATCTATACAAGAAGCTAAAAAAGAACTAAATATAAAATGAAAAAAAATAGACTAAAAATTATATTGGTAGGTTTTTTCGGAATTGCCATTTTGCTTGCTTCATACTGGGGATTTAATTATTTAAAAGGTACCAATCTATTTAAGCAAACAAATACGTATTATGTAATTTACGAAAGAATTGACGGACTAACGACATCTGCATCCGTAACAGTAAACGGATTTCAGGTCGGATTAGTTGATGATATTGAACTTTTACCGGGACATAAAGGACAAATAAAAGTTACAATCAGCATCCGTCAGGAAATAAAGATCCCCAAAGGTAGTGTTGCCAGAATATACAGTATGGACTTAATGGGAACAAAAGGCATTGAATTGATTTTTAGTGAAACTGATAATATTCATAAACCCGAGGAAACTCTGAAAGACGATATTGAAAAAAGCCTTAGAGAAGAAGTAAGTTACCAAATGATACCATTAAAAAATCAAGTTGAAGGGTTAATCGGTGAAATTCAGGATGCAATTGAAATAATATCATATATATTTAATCAGGAAACGCGTGATAATTTGGAAAAGTCATTTGAAAGTATCAGAAATACTTTTTCTCATCTTGAATCTTCTGCCATAACTCTGGATACACTATTTTTAACTCAAGAAAAACGCTTAAATGATATTTTTGCAAATGTTGCATCAATTACAACAAATATTCGCAAAAGTAATGAACAAATATCAAATATTATAAATAATATCTCAGGAATTACGGATTCTCTTGCAGTGTCAAATATTGCAAATACAATTAATGAAGCAAATAATGCAATAGAGAATTTTAACTCTATAGTTGAAAAAATAAATAAAGGAGAAGGAACACTAGGAGCACTTTTACATGACGATAAATTATATTATGACCTCGATAATGCAGCAAAAAGTCTGGATAAACTGTTGATAGATTTAAGATTAAATCCCAAAAAATATATAAATTTCAGCGTAATGAATATTGGAAGAACTATTACTGTCAGCGATGAAAGCGAGCTGAGTACTAGGGATTTAAGAAGACTTGAACGCCAAAGAGAACAGGAAGAGAAAATAAGACAAAAAAATCTGGAAAAAGAACAAAAAGGAGAAGAAAAATCTAAAGATAACTAATCAACACAGAAATAGTTGTATTTATTAGTTTAATCCAACAGGTAAAAACATAAAATAATCAGTCCTTTTTTTAATGACATTTTATTTATCTTTGTATCAAATTTTTACGATATAAAATGTTAAACCATTATGACATAATTGTTGCAGGAGGAGGTCATGCAGGTTGTGAAGCAGCCGCAGCTGCTGCAAATATGGGTTCAAAAACTTTGCTGATTACAATGGATTTAACAAGATTAGCTCAAATGTCATGTAATCCGGCAATGGGAGGTATTGCAAAAGGACAAATTGTAAAAGAAATTGATGCT
>SLSH01000320.1 GCA_007130555.1 Bacteroidales bacterium | reverse complement strand
CGATTTGAGCACAGGAGCCTACTGTTGCCCATGTATCAATCATCGTATTTTCGTCAACATAAGCACCGATATTTACAAAAGACGGCATCATTATTACTTTTGGTGCGATATATGAACCGTATCTAGCGAGAGCACCCGGAACAACTCTGATACCAAGTTTATCGTAATCCTTTTTTAGTGGAATTTTATCGTGATATTCAAAAATACCTGATTCAAGTTTTTCCATATTGCTTACCGGAAAATACAATAAAACGGCTTTTTTAATCCATTCGTTTAGTTTCCACGAATTTCCGTCAGGCTCGGCAATACGTATTTTACCCTTGTCTAACAGAGCAATTGTTTGGTTTATCGCCTCAACTGTTTTTCCGGAACTTAATAAATCCCTGTTTTCCCATGCGGCAATTATTATTTCTGTGAGATTTTTTGTTTCAGTCATATTTCATAATTAATTATGTAGTACAAAATTTATTATTCATTTACACTTTTTAAAGCCATTGCAAATAGTTTCATTTGTTTTATCATTGCCAGCAATCCGTTTGACCTTATAGGAGACAAGTGTTTTTGTATTCCTGTTTTTTCTAAAAAATAAAGGTCTGCATCAACAATATTCTGCGGAGACTGATTTGATAATACCCTTATCATTACGGAAACAAGTCCTTTTGTAATAATTGCATCACTGTCGGCATGATAAATTACTTTGCCGTCTTTATATTCCGCGTGTAACCATACTTTAGACTGACAACCTTCGATTAAATTTTGCTCGGTTTTGTGTTTGCTGTCTAATGCATGAAGATTATTTCCAAGTTCTATCAGGTAAGCGTATTTATCCATCCAATCTTCAAATACACTGAATTCTTCAATTATTTTATCCTGAATTTCATTAATATTCATAAAATATAATAATGTATTAATTAAAATAACTCACATACTGTGAATACACGGGTTAAAAAAGACTGTTTAATTTTTCCGTAAGTACATTTTTAGAAGTTGCACCAACAACTTTATCTTCAACTTCACCGTTTTTAATAAAAAGAACAGTCGGAATATTTCTGATTCCGAATTTAGCGGTAACTTCCGCATTTTCGTCAACATTTACTTTTCCTATAACTGCTTTGTCTTTGAATTCATCACTTAATTCATCAATAATCGGAGCGATTATTCTGCATGGTCCGCACCATGTAGCCCAAAAATCAAGAACTACCGGTTTTTCCGAATTTGTTACCATTTCTTCAAAGTTGCTGTCTGTAATTTCTATTGCCATAATTTTAAAATTTAGGTTAATAATATATTAAAACAATTCAAATTTATCAATTGCAGGTTCGGTTTCGATAAAATCAATAAAATTCTTATCAAGATTTATCCGGTGCGTTCTTGAGAATAAACTGATTTCGTTATTATCAACAGGATTATATATGCAAAGGTTTACATTTATTTTCCCCTTGCTTTTATTTACTTTTTTAATCAGACTTTCAATAAATTCAGAATCAACGGCATCATATTGTATTGAGATTTTAAGATTTTTAAAATGATTTTCTTTTAGTTCATCCAGAGTTTTAATTCCGTTTATCGAAAGATATTTGTTTTCTTTGTCTTTATAACCTTCTTTAAATCTTGCACTTATCAATAGTCCGAATCCTACTGTAAAATAATTTTTATATTCTATATATTCTTTTCCAAACAGAGAAAATTTATAACTTCCGCTGTAATCAATTACCGAAAATGTGCCGAAAGGATTACCGTTTTTACTGGTTCTTTCCTGTGATTCGGTAACATATCCTGCTATTTTAAAGTTTTTTCCCTTATTAATAAAATTGTCATCATTAAGTTCAATTAATTCGGTAATATTTAAGAATTTTAAAAATATTTTATAATTATCTAATGGGTGTCCTGACAGATACATTCCGATATGCTCTTTTTCCTGATTTAGGAATTCTATTTTATTATAATCATAAATATCGGGAATTTCGGGTTTTTTAACTTCTATTGTTTCCATTTCGCCAAAGAGAGTCATTCCTGCATTGCTTTGAGACTGAATATTATTTCCGAATTTAGCCAGTTCTTCAAGAAATGACAATGATTTATTTTCGTCTATATAGAAAAACTGGTGTCTTTTTATTTCTTTAAATTCGTCGAATGCCCCTGCATAAGCTAATGCCTCGAAGTTTTTCTTTGTAACTATACTCTGATTTACTCTTGAAGCGAAGTCGTATATATCTATGAAAGCTCCGTTTTTTTCTCTTTCCTGAATAATATTTTCAACGGCATTTGCACCAACGTTTTTAATACCTCCCAGTCCGAATCTTATATGTCCTTTATTGTTTACGGTAAAATTATAGAAACTTTCGTTAACACTTGGTCCGAGTACGGTCAATTTAAGTCTGCCGCACTCTTTCATCAGTGTCATAATTTTTGTTATTTCATTGATATTACGGCTAAGGTTCCCTGCCATAAATTCTGCGGGATAATTAGCTTTCAGATATGCAGTAGTATATGCAATTTTCGCATAGCTTACCGAGTGTGATTTGTTAAAAGCATAATTAGCAAAAGCTTCCCAGTCTTTCCAGATTTTATTGATAACTTCTTCGGGATTTTTGTTAATATTTTCACAACCACTGATAAAATCAGGATTGTCTTTACATCCCTGAATAAATTTATTTTTTAAATTCTCCATTATTTCGGGTTCCTTTTTGCCCATAGCTTTTCTTAAGCTGTCCGATTCGCCTTTTGTAAATTTCGCCAATGCTCTGGAAAGTAACATTACCTGTTCCTGAAAAACGGTTATTCCGTATGTTTCGGACAGATATTTTTCCATAATGGGATGGTCGTAAGTAATTTCTCCTTTTCCGTGTTTTCTTAAGATATAATCGGGAATATAATCCATTGGTCCCGGTCTGTAAAGGGCATTCATAACAACCAGGTCTTCGAATCTGTTTGGTTTAAGTTTCTTCAGACTTTTTTTCATACCCTCGGATTCAAACTGGAATATTGCCGTGGTATTTCCCTGTTGAAAAATCCCGAAAGACTTTTTATCATTAGGAGGTAATTCGTCAATATTTATGTCAATACTTTTAGAATGTTTTATATTTTCGATACAGTCTTTAATAATTGATAAGGTTTTTAATCCCAGAAAATCCATTTTAAGGAATCCTATTTCTTCCACAAAATTTCCGGCATATTGGGTAGATGGAATCTCGGGAGCATCTTTTGATTGCATAAGCGGGATATTTTCCACAAGATTGTTTTTGCCGATTAAAACTCCGCAGGGATGTACTCCCGATTGCCTGATGGAGCCTTCTAATGTGCACGCAAAAGAAAGCGTTTTAAGCATGGCTTCGTTATTTGTCTTGCGATTTTCTATGATTTCTTCGGCAAATAATCTTAATAATTCTATTTGATTGATATTTTCGGGTTTGGCATTTTGGTTAACAAGTCTTTTTCTTTCTTTATCAAGATTTGCCAAAACATATTCCATCGAACCATGTTCTTTTTCCTGTTCAATAAGATAATTATAAGCATTATTCAGATTCACGTTATCGGGAAATTTTTTCAGAAAGGCATTTATTTGAGACAGAGGGACTTTAAGAACTCTTCCGACATCTCTCATTGCCATTTTTGCTTTCATTCTTAGAAAAGTACAGATATGAGCCACTTTGTCTTTTCCGTATTTGTTGATAACATAATCAATTACTTTTGCTCTGTTATCATCATCAAAATCTATGTCAACATCAGGCATTGAAACTCTTTCGGGATTAAGGAATCTTTCGAAAAGAAGGTTATATTCAAGTGGGTCAACATTTGTTATTCCTGTACAATATGCTACCACCGAACCTGCTGCCGAACCTCTTCCCGGTCCGACAAGTACTCCCATTTCTTTGGCTTTGTTTACAAAATCCTGCACAATAAGGAAATATCCGGGAAATCCCATTGTTTTAATGGTATTTATCTCAAATTTTATCCTTTCAAGGATTTCGTCGTTAATATTTTCTCCGTAATATTTTTTTGCCCCTTTCGAAACCAGCTCTTCCAGATAGTCGGATTCTAATTTGATTCTGAGGATTTTTTCATAATCTCCGTCTAATTCCTTAAAACTTTTTTCTCCGAATTCTGCCAATAAATCCTGTTCCGAAATTTTTTCCTTGTATTGTTCAATCGTTGCAAAACTTTCGGGAATGGGAAACAGAGGCATAATCGGTTTATGATTTAGTTCGAATTTCTCCACTTTATCTGCAACTTCCATAGTATTGGAAACAGCTTCGGGGATATCCGAAAATAAATCTGCCATTTCTTCCTTTGTTTTTAACCATTCCTGTTGCGAGTATCTCATTCTTTTCGGATCATCAAGGTCTTTGCCTGTATTAAGACATATTAAAATATCATGGGCACCTGCATCTTCTTCGTTTATAAAATGAACATCATTTGTTGCAACAATTTTAATATCGTGTTTTTTTGCAAGTTCAATGATTTTTTCATTTGCTTTGATTTGATTTTCGTAAATATTCTCTTTTGGTCCGGAGATATCTGTTTTATGACGCATTATCTCAAGATAATAATCATCACCAAATACATTTTTGTACCAGAGTATTGTTTCTTCCGCTTTTTCGGTATTTCCGTTAATAATATGTTTTGCGACTTCTCCGCCAAGACATCCCGAACAAATAATAAGACCTTCTTTGTGCTTTTCAAGTAATTTTTTATCAATTCTGGGCTTGTAATATTCTCCTTCGAGATGAGATATAGATACGATTTTTGTCAGATTAAGATATCCTGTTTTGTTTTTTGCAATTATAATAAGATGATAACCCGAACGGTCAATTTTTTCGGACTTGTCCCGAATTGTCCGTGCTGCCATATATGTTTCGCAACCTATCAGAGGTTTTATGTCATTTTTTAAACAAATATCATAAAATTCCTTAATCCCCATAAGATTTCCATGGTCTGTAAGGGCAATTGCGGTCATTCCGTTATCTTTAATCTTTTTTATTATTAAAGAAATATCAGCCGTACCGTCTAAAAGCGAATATTGCGAGTGAATATGTAAATGAGAGAACTGTACCATAATTATTATGCTTTCAAAATCAAGTGCTTATTATTTATAAATATAATATAAAACCGAGTTTTAAATTTAAGTTTTTTTTTTCTTTTAAAAATTTTTTTCAAGAAAGTTTTAAAAAAGAAATTAACAAATATTTGTTATTAAAATTGATTTGTGATTATAACCCGACCACCGCCTACTGTTTACCGAATACTGAATACCGTTTACCTGAAAATAATAACGCTGTCAGAACGCTTTGCTAATCTGACAGGATATTATTTTCAACTCACCTCTCAAAACTCACCTCTTCCTTTCAAACTCAACTGTATTCGTTTTCTCTGAATGTCAATATCAATTATTTTTACCATTAGTTGTTCGTGTACATTTACAATTTGCGCGGGGTCGCTTATAAATTCATCAGCCATTTGAGAAATATGTATCAGTCCGTTTTCTTTTATTCCTATATCAACAAAAGCCCCGAAATTTGTAATATTTGTAACTATTCCCGGAAGTATCATGCCTATCTGTAAATCTTCAATTTTGTATATTGTTTTATCAAATTCAAAAACTTTTATTACACTTCTGGGGTCTCTGCCGGGTTTTTCAAGTTCTTTGATAATATCGGTAAGAGTGGGTAATCCGATTTTATCTGTAATATAATCAGAAAGTTTTATATTTTTTATTAATTCATTATTATCAATTAAATCGGGAATGGATTTTTTTAAGTCTTTTGCCATTTTTTCCACGATTTTGTATGATTCGGGGTGGACAGCCGTATTGTCAAGAGGATTTTTGGCATTTCTTATTCTTAAAAAACCTGCACATTGTAAAAATGCATTTTGACCTAATCTGCTTACATTTAAAAGTTCTTTACGGGAATTAAACTGACCGTTTTCTTTCCGGTAATTTACGATATTCTGAGCTAAAACAGGACCTAATCCTGCCACATAAGTAAGTAAATGTTTACTTGCAGTATTAAGATTTACTCCGACACTATTAACGCAACTTTCAACAACTCTGTCTAGACTTTCTTTAAGTAGTTTTTGGTCAACATCGTGCTGATATTGTCCCACACCGATTGATTTCGGGTCAATTTTTACCAATTCTGCTAGAGGGTCCATAAGTCGTCTTGCAATTGATACGGCACCTCTTACCGTTACATCGTACTGCGGAAATTCTTCGCGTGCAACAGATGATGCAGAATAAACCGAAGCACCGTCTTCGCTTACAACAAAAACTTTAATGTCTTGATTGAATTTTATCCGTTTTACAAAACTTTCGGTTTCTCTGCTTGCTGTTCCGTTGCCTATCGCTATTGTTTCGATTTTAAAAGTCTCAACAAGACTTGTCAGTTTTTTTGCAGACATTTTTGTGTCTTCCTGAGGTTTGTGCGGATAAATATTTTCGTTGTGCAGTAAATTTCCCTGCTCATCAATGCAAACTACCTTACATCCGGAGCGGTATCCGGGGTCAATTCCCAGAATTCGTTTTTGACCTAATGGAGGAGCCAATAATAATTGACGGAGATTGTTAGCAAAAACTTCAATTGCACTTATATCGGCAAGTAATTTGCTTTCTTTTGCAAATTCATTTTCAATTGAGGGTTTCAAAAGTCGTTTGTATGAATCTTCAATTGTATTTAGAACAATTTCTGAACAGGCATTTTTGGTTTTTACAAATAAATATTTTAATCGTTTAATTGCATTTTCTTCGACAGGGGAGATATCCACTCTTAAAAAACCTTCTTTTTCGCCTCTACGCACTGCAAGTATTCTGTGCGAAGGACATTTGTCAAGAGCTTGTTCAAAATCAAAATAATCCCGATATTTTTCGGCTTCTTCACTTTTGGTTTTTATAACTTTTGACCTGAATTTTGATTCTTCGGCAAATAACGAACGGATTCTTTCCCTTGCCGATTTGTTCTCATTGATATATTCTGCAATTATATCCGATGCTCCGCTTATCGCATCATCAATGCTTGTTACTTTTTCGTTCAGATATTCCTTTGCAATTTTTTTGATATCAACATCCTTTTGAGCCAAAATAATATCTGCAAGCGGTTCAAGACCGTTTTCTATCGCAACCGAAGCCCTGGTGCGTTTTTTAGGTTTAAACGGCAGATATATGTCTTCAATTTCGTTTGCATCCCATGAATTATCAATTTGGTTTTTTAATTCATCGGTTAATTGTCCGGATTTTTCGATAACATCAAGAATATAAATTTTTCGGGAGGCTAATTCGGTAAAATATATAAATTGTTTTTGGATATTTTCTATTTCGCTTTCATCTAATCCGCCTGTTCTTTCTTTTCTGTATCTCGAAATAAAAGGAATTGTACTACCCTCATTAAATAAATCAATAGTGTTTGATACCTGATTTTCTCTGATATTACACGCTTTACTTACTAATTGTATTATTTTGTCCATATTCATAAATAATCATTGCCCAAACTTAGTAAGATTTTATGAAATTGATTAAATGATTAAAAAAAAAGTGTAAAAAAGGTATAAGGGTATAAGGGGATAAGGGTATAAGGGACGTTCCATATACTCTTATACCCTTATACCCAATTTAATTTATTATCAAAATTATTTCCTGATGTTTCAGATTAAAAACTCTATTAAATTCGTATCAGAATACAAAAAATAAATTAAATTTGCAGAAAAAAACAGTGAATTGGTTTAAACGAAATATCAACGGTATTTTGGGAACGGTTATTTTTCACCTTGTTCTCGTTATTGTTGCTATGTTATTTGAATTCAAATCACAGCATCGTCATTTGGAGTCGTATATGTATATCGAAGCCGAGTTTCTGGAAGAATTTGAAGATAAAACTTTACAAAACAGACAAAAAGACATTGACGGTGTAAATCTTGAGAGGATGATAGCGGAACTTCGTAATGTCGGTACAAGTCAACGCAAACCAACTACTATGGAAGATATAGAAAGTATGAGTCTGGAGGAAATTCGAAGACAGTACGAAGAACAAATATTACGCGAAAAATACGGAGATGATTACGATAAAATGGTAGAGTCAACTTATCGTGACCTGATAAACGAATCTGATAATTATGACGGAACAAGTATTAAAGACAGGGAGAGATTACAGGAGCCGTATTCAGGTCCTGCACTGGTTTTTGTCGAACTTGATAACGAAGAACGGGGAAATGTATATGTGCATGTTCCGGTATTTACCTGCCGCGAAGGCGGTATTGTGGTAATAGACATTGTAGTCGCTCCCGATGGTACGGTTATTCGAACATCGGTTAATTCGGTAAAAGGCTCGGGAGATACTTCGTGTATTGTTAACGAAGCAAGAACATCCGCGGAAAAATCCAGATTTCAAACCCTCGCAAGCAGTAATACTGAAACAGGAAAAATTACTTATCATTTTATCCAGCAATAGATTGGGTGGCTCTTACCTTTCCGCTCCCTTTAGATTTTTAATATCACGGTACGCTGTACCTTTGCATTGTTTTTGCTTTTATATATTACAAATGTCTCGGTACTCCGTACCTGCTCTTAACAAATTGACAATTTACGATAGAACTGATTTTTAAAGACTACAGCCAAATCACACCACAGGTGCGTAGCACCGGAATATTTGTAAGCATTAAGAAGTATTGCATAAAAATCATCATTCGTTAATCGTTATTACTTGTTCATTATTCATTTTTTCCCCTTTGATGCAAGATTTTAATATTTACAAAGATTAATAACCCGTACCAAGCGGAGCGCCTGTACGGGTAGAAAGAAAACACACTACCCGTTTTGGCGGGAAATTTGCCTTTTTTGCAAATTTCCCGATAAATCGGGACAAGCTATGACAAAACATAAAAAATACGTCGCTACTACAAGGCTGGTTTTGAGATTCAAACCATAAGATTTGAAATCTAAAGGTAGCGGATACCTGAGCCCTGAAAGGTCGCAAGAAATTTTTAATCTCTGCTGTTAAATTTTCTATAAGCAACAAGTTTGTCGTAAGTTCTGCCGGGTTCTCTGTGATAAATAAATAACAGATAATCATTTTCGGTTTCAAAATGGCTTCCTTCGAAAAAAGCATGGTCGGGAGGTTTGTTTTTATCATTATCTACAAGCAGATATCTGTAATTGTAATATCCTTGTTTTAAAAGCAATATTTTTTCGTAAGCTCTTGTTTCAAGATTATATTCCATTTTGTATTCATCGGAAATTTCCCTGTTTGATAATTCCCCAAAAATATAAACTTCCGCATTATCAACGGGCACGTCATAATTCAGTTTAAAATGAACTATTGCATAATCGGCTTCAATTTCGGAATAATCCTGAGTGCCAAATTTTTGAGTTCGTATTACATAACTTCCGTTTATATCTTCATAACTGCTGTATCTTCTGAATAAATTTGATTCATCCGCATATAACCGGATATAATAATAAGGATGGCGAAAATCAATATGTTCAACCCTTTCGGATAATCTCTCCGTATCGTGAAAAGTAAAATATCTGTATTCGTTTGATGCTCTGAATAAATTTCTTTCCTCAAATTCATATACCAATTCGTAATGATTTATAAAACTTGGTTGTAAGCCTTCAATTTTATTATGCCACTGAAAATTCTGCATAATTACAATTTTTATTTCCCTGAAAGGATCATCAATATACAGATTATTCCGGAATATCTTAAAATCAAGTTTGTGGGAAGTTCTGCGGTGCAGATTGTCGGCAGACGGATTTACACGTCCTTCAATTTCCAGAATCTGCTCAACTATCATAAAACGTTTTGTGCAGGCAATGATTTTTTTATTGGATTCATAGCTATATACAACCAGCAGATAATTTCCCGATTTTGTAAATCTGATATCATTATTCGGAAATAATATATTGTAATGAGTGTAGTGGACATGTGTATTATATGATGACTCATAATCACGTATCTGATTTTCTTCAAATCCATCGGCATATTCGAAAAACATCAGATTAGAAGGTTTCCAATCTGCATTACAATGAATTATCGTATAATAAAAAGCTTCGCTTACGGATTCCAGATAATCAAAACTGAACAAAAGACTGTTATCACCGTGCATATCCAAAATAGGATAAGAAACTTCCCACCCGTCAAGGTGCATTCGCATTGATTTAATATTTTCGGAATACACCCTGTCTTTGTACTCCAACTCATCTTTATTTATCGAAAATACATGGGCGGAGTATATCAACAATATTGAAATAAAAAGAAATTTTAAATAATTTTCCGATATTAACATTGAAAACAAATATTTGAATAATTTTATAATTTATTTTTTGCAATAATAACAAAAAAAATCAAGATTATTTTAT
>SLSH01000248.1 GCA_007130555.1 Bacteroidales bacterium | reverse complement strand
TAATAAAATCAATCCGTCTGCACCTATCCCGAATTTCCGATGACATAATTGCTCTATTTGCTGTCGGGATAATTTTACCGAATTATTTGTATTGTCAATAATTATAAAATCATTACCCGTTGCCTGATATTTTTCAAAATATAATTTTTGAGACATTCCTAAAAATTTGTTAAAATTCAAAAATCAAAAAACTTTTTATTTTACAATTCGTTATTTTTGTTAAAAAACTGAATTGTAAATATAAAAACATTTAATTATGAAAACAAAAAATCTGATAATTTCTTTATTGCTTGGAGTTTTTGGAGGGATGTTGGGATTTATAGTATTGGTACTTGTTTTTAAATTTCAAAATAGAGATACATCAAGTTCGGGGCAGCACAATTTGGTATCGGATTATTATAACAATTTAGTTTATGACAGGAGTAGTTCTGATTTTGGCGGAGATTATGCAGTACAAACTTCGTTATTCGGCTCCTTGTCGGGTGCAGGAGTCGATTTTACCGTTGCCGCCGAAAAGTGTCTTCCGGCAGTAGTACATATCAAGACACAATTTAATGCACCGAATTATACATTATACGATTTTATTTTCGGAACACACCCGCGTCGTTCAACACCTGTGTTATCAGCCGGTTCGGGGGTGATTATTTCGCCGGACGGATATATTGTTACTAATAATCATGTTATCGAAAATGCCGAAATTATTGAAATAATTCTGAACAATAGAAGAAGTTTTACTGCTAAATTAATTGGCAGAGATGCAACGACAGATATAGCATTATTAAAAGTTGAAGCAGATAATTTACCATATATAATTTACGGAGACAGTGACAATGTCAGGGTAGGAGAATGGGTGCTTGCAATAGGAAATCCTTTTAATCTTAATTCAACTGCTACTCACGGTATAGTTAGTGCCAAAGCACGTAACTTAAATATACTCACAGATAATCTAGCGATAGAGTCTTTTATTCAGACCGATGCAGCAGTAAATCCCGGAAATAGCGGCGGTGCTTTAGTAAATAAAAAAGGGGAATTAATTGGAATAAATACTGCAATTGCTTCCCGTACAGGCTCTTTTGTGGGATACTCTTTTGCAGTTCCTGTAAATATTGTTCGTAAAGTTGTTGCCGATATAGTAGAATTCGGCGAAGTACAAAGAGCATACCTCGGAATTGATATACTGGATATTGACTCTAGAATCGCATCTGAATTAAAAATTGAAGATATAGAAGGAGTTTATGTCGCCAGACTATGGGAAACAGGTGCAGCAAAAAAAGCAGGATTAAACGAAGCTGATGTTATAACAGAAATAAATGGATTTAAAATTAATAGTACTTCACAATTACTTGAACAAATAAGTAAATACAGACCGGGAGATGAAATTAAATTACTGACAAAAAGGAATGGCAAAACAAATTCATATATTGCAAAACTGCAAAATAAATACGGAAATACCGATGTTATTGTCTCTCAAACAATTGATATTCTCGGAGCAAGGTTTGAACCTCTGTCCGAAACGGACAAAAAAAGACTAAGAATCTATCACGGAATACAAGTGTCGGATACATACAGAGGAAGATTTTCTGCAAACGGTATAAGAAAAGGTTTCATTATTATGTATGTAAATAAAAATACCGTTAAAACAATTGAAGATTTAGAAAACATAATTGACGGATCAGACGGAAGATTATTTATTGAAGGACTTTATCCTAACGGGACTAAAGCATATTACGCTTTTAATCTGTAAATGATAGAAAAACAATTTGTATTTTGTTATTCAGTTTTTTTAATTCTTGATAACATTTTATTAGTTTTGCAATTAATTCAAAATTTTAAGCTTTTTATGTAAAATCTAAATTTATATTATTATGAAATTATTAGACGGTAAATTAGTATTGATAACCGGAGCTGCTAGGGGCATAGGCAGAGCAATTGCAATTGAATGTGCAAAAGTCGGTGCTGATATAGCTTTTACGGATATTAAAAGAGACGATAATTTTAATTCTCTTGAAAAAGAATTAGTTGAATTTAATGTAAAAGCAAAAGGATATGAATCTGATGCTTCGGATTTTAATCAGGCTCAGACTCTTGCAGATGAAATTGTTAAAGAATTCGGAAAAATTGATGTGTTGGTTAATAATGCAGGTATTACCAGAGATACAATGTTGATGAGAATGACCGAAGAACAATGGGATATGGTAATAAAAGTTAATCTCAAATCTGTGTTTAATTTAACCAAAGCAGTTCAAAAAACCATGTTGTCGCAACGCAAAGGCTCAATTATCAATATGAGTTCGGTTGTAGGTGTGTCCGGTAATGCAGGACAGACAAATTATTCCGCATCAAAAGCAGGAATAATTGGGTTTACAAAATCAATTGCAAAAGAATTGGGAGCCAGAAATATAAGATGTAATGCAATTGCTCCGGGATTTATTGAAACCGAAATGACTGCCGCTATTCCCGAAGAATACCGGAAAGAATGGGTCGAAAAAATCCCCCTTAAAAGAGCAGGACAACCACAGGATGTTGCAAATTTGGTAATATTCCTGGGGTCAGATATGTCGGATTATATATCAGGACAGGTTATAAATATTTG
>SLSH01000099.1 GCA_007130555.1 Bacteroidales bacterium | reverse complement strand
TTCTTTTTTTAATGTCTTATAATTTTATATTCCTGATATTTATTATCAATAAAAATTTGTAAAAAATAAGTCCCGGGTTGTATATCCGAAAAACATATAACATTGCTTGATACTTTTATTCTTTCTTTTCGAACTACTTTGCCTTGCAAATCAATAAGTTGGGAATTAATATTTTCACTACCGTTTAAACCTATTATATCAATTCTTAACAATTCTCTTACAGGATTTGGATATACAGAAATCTCAATTTCATCAATATTATTTTTAAGTCCGTTATTACTAGCTAATATGTCATCATCCATAATCTCATTGTCTTTTAATGTAGAATCTATTTCTGCTAATAACTGTTCTTTTTTCGGCATTTCAATAACTGCTCTTTTAATTCGGTTACCTGCATTATCATATGAATACTCAAAACTTACAAAGTCATTGAATTGCGTATAAGCACAAAAAGTAAATAAAAGCAATACTATAAGAATTGTTATTTTTATTAAATTCATTTTTTAGATTTAAAAATAGTTTATAAATAATATTTATTCATTTCTAAGTTCCTGTTTTAATTTAAAGTTTTCCCTTTCAACTTCTTTAAGTCTGTTTTCCAATTTCTCCATATATAAATACATTTCCTCCACATTTTGCAATATGCCTTTTAAAGTTTGACTTACAGGCACACCTTTTTCAAAAATTTCACTTTCGGGTAGTATATTTGGCAGGTGTTGTTGTGTTTTAATCAATTGCATTCTTTCTGCAAATGGTTCAAGAATATAGTCCGGTTCAAATACAAAATCGCACCAATTATTGGTTTCTACAACAACTTCTATATTAGAACTTATGATACCGCAAACATCTAATTTATTTTGAGGGTTAGTTGTCCCAATTCCAACTTTTCCATTACTTAAAACTGTTATTCTTTTTTCATTGCGTGTCCAAATATTTAAAGACGGAAAGTTGCTCCAATTTAATTCTGATTCAACAGTTATTGCTCCCATTTTTCTACTTTCGTTTTCATTTGCTTCATTGGACAGATGAAACGCAATTCCAAGTCTTCTAAGTTCTTCAGAATTTTCTACTCCTTGATTTCTAAGAACAATCATTTTTTGATACCGGTTACCTCCTGTATCATCCCAAATGCTTAATGGGATTTCAGCTTCATTAAAAGGACTTGAAGTAGTGTAATTGGTAACGCCTTTTGAAAGAATAACACCAGTAATGTGAACATCTCCATTGATATCAAGCAGATAATCGGGATTATTAGTTCCAATCCCTACAAGTCCTTCCGAGTTAATTATCATTCTTTCGGATTCTCCTATTCCATCATCTCCATCATTAGTAAAAAAACGAATATTACCATTATTTGTTACAAATCTCATATCTAAATTTTCTAATCTTGAATATAGTCCTAAATCGGAAGTTGCGGAAATTGAATTTCCTCCTCTTTGTATTACACCTTCTTTTATATGTATTCTTCCATTTATATCCAAGTTTTGCATAGGCTCACATGTATTTATGCCAACTTTTCCTTTTTCACTTATAGAGACACCTATAATATTATTAACTTTAAAATATAAATTACCAACTTCTTTCAATTCTATTAATCCATTAAGAGAAATTGCCTGTATATGTAATCCATTCTTATTTGTTTTACCTGTCAAAGAATTTGTAAGTTGTATTGTAGCAGAATAGTTTTTAAATATAGAAAAGTGTTTTGTGTTCTTTCCAAAATACTCCTTGGAACTGGATTCAAACGAAATGTCCATATCATGCTCAATCTCATCAATATTAGATTGTAAAGAGTGTATATGTAATTTATTCTGAGGGTCATTAGTCCCTAAACCTATTTTTCCATGTCTAAATATGGGATCTGTAGTATTAGTACCACCTGCCCATGTTGGATCCATTTCGGCAAATTCTGTCAAATACCCTGCTTCTGAATGGTTTCCCCATTCGTAAGCATTATTCCAGTTGTTTATATTTAATTCGCGTGTACTTAAATCTCCGTTATCATCAATCATCAGAGCGGTAGTTTGTGTACTTGTTTGTAAACCCTGAAAACGAATACTCCCGTTTACATGAAAATTACGAATAGGATTTGTAGTACCAATACCGAGATTTCCGCCTGCATCTAAACGCATACGTTCTATATTATTAGTAATAAAACGTATTTCTACATTATTTCCGGTGCCAAAAAAATTATTAACCCCTGATTCCGAATAATCTTCATTACCATGTGTCATCCATATTCTTTCCGGAGTAGGATCTTGTGAATATACATTAATGCAAAATACCAAAAATAATAACAATCCAACTGTTTTGTACTTACAGTAACAGATTATTTTTATATTACAAAAAACTTTTTTCATAACAATATAATTTATTTTCATAAAAAAATTTGCAAATATTTTACTTTATTTTTTATTAACCAAAAAAAATCTCGTATTTTTTTTGGTTAATAATATATTTTTTTTATCATCCTTTACAATCACAGGTTTTTGCCTTAGTATTTTGTTCTAAAATAAAACGGAGTTACAAAAAAAGTGTAATTACGGATAAAAAAAGTAATTTTATTTTGTTTTTGCGGTTTTATATAATTAAAAAC
>SLSH01000012.1 GCA_007130555.1 Bacteroidales bacterium | reverse complement strand
TCCTTTGCACAAATTTTAAAAATTAAATTATTATTAAATCTTATTTATTATTATTTATTGTAACAATTACGGCATTATTGTTGGCTTTATCTTGTAAAACTCAGGAAAATTCAGAAGGTCAACAAGTTGAATTAACAAATATTAAAGATTCCGCAAGTTATGCATTGGGGATGCAGATTGGTAATAACCTGGCGACGCAGGGTATCAGTGAGAAATTAGATATAGATTATATTTTAGCGGGTTTAAAAGATCAGGTAAATGAAAATGCTTTATTAGACGTGATTGCTACTGATGAGTTATTACAAAACTTTTTCGGTGAACTGCAAAAAGAAGAATCTGCAGATAAAATAACCGACGGAAAAGCTTTTCTGGAAGAGAATGCAAAAAAAGAAGGAGTTATTACTCTCGAAAGCGGATTGCAATATGAAGTAATAACCGAAGGTGGCGGAGAAAAACCTGTCATAACTTCGACCGTAAAAACACATTATCAGGGAACTTTAATTGACGGAACGGTATTTGACAGTTCATATCAAAGAGGTGAACCTGCAACTTTTCCTGTAAGCGGAGTAATTGCAGGATGGACTGAGGCCCTCCAGCTGATGAACGTTGGTTCTAAGTGGAAATTATATATACCTTATGATTTAGCTTATGGAGAAAGGGGGGCAGGACAACTTATCGGTCCGTTTGAGACTCTGATTTTTGACATTGAGTTAATTGAGATAGTCGAATAATCTTTAAAACCGAAGTTTTTACTTCGGTTTTTTTTTGCTTATATAAAAAATAAATTATGGTTCAACTAACAAATTTAAAAAAATGAAAAACAAAAGTCTGATTTCAATTACTGATTACACTAAAGAAGATTACATTAAAATTTTGGATTTAGCAGAAGAATTTGAAAAAAATCCAAATCAAAGACTACTTGAAAATCATGTAATAGCTTCTTTATTCTTTGAACCTTCGACCAGAACCAGATTAAGTTTTGAAAGTGCTATTCAAAGACTCGGAGGAAAAATCGTCGGTTTCAGTGAAGCTTCTGCAACAAGCGTATCAAAAGGAGAATCGCTTAAAGACACAATTCTTACCGTATGCAGTTACAGCGATTTAATTATTATGAGGCATCCCATAGAAGGTAGTGCCAGATATTCTTCCGAAATTGCAAGCATCCCTGTTATTAATGCAGGAGACGGCTCTAATCAACATCCTACCCAGTGTCTATTAGACTTGTATTCTATACGGAAAACTCAAGGAACTCTCGAAAATCTGAATCTATTCTTAGTGGGAGACTTGAAATACGGAAGAACAATACATTCGCTTATTATGGCAATGGCTCAATTTAATCCCGTTTTTAATTTTATTTCACCTCCATTCTTAAAAATTCCTGTCGAATATAAAATGTTTCTTGAAGAAAAAGGAATAAAATATTATGAACATGAAACTTTTACCGATATTATCTCCGTAGCAGATATAATGTATGTAACAAGAGTTCAGCGTGAGAGATTCTCTGATCCTGTTGAATACGAAAAAGTAAAACATTCTTATATTCTAAAAAATAAATATCTCGAAAACACAAAAGATAATTTGAGAATATTGCACCCCCTACCACGTGTGAATGAAATAGACACCGATGTGGATGATAATCCAAAGGCATATTACTTTCAGCAGGCTCTTAACGGAGTTTATACTAGAATGGCAATAATGTCTCTGATTTTGGGGTTAAAATAATTTTTATTGTTATAAATTTTAAAATTTATGTATTATGATGAAAAATGAATTAAAAGTAAAAGCAATAGAACAAGGAACAGTAATAGACCATATAGACGCAAAAAAATTATTTAAAGTACTGTTTATTATTGATGTCGAAAATATCGAGACTCATGTATTTATCGGTAATAATCTGGATAGTAAAAAATACGGAGCAAAAGGAATAATTAAAATTGCAAATAAATTCCCTTCTATTGAAGATATTAACAAAATAGCTTTGATTGACCCTAATGCCGTTATTAATATCATAAAAGATTATAAAGTAGCCGAAAAAAAGAAAGTTGAATTGCCAAAAACCGTTTCAAAATTTATTAAATGTATAAATCCTAAGTGTGTTACAAATAATGAAAATGTACAAACCAAATTTACGGTCAGCAATTCAAATAATAAAATCAATTTAAAATGCCATTACTGCGAAAAAGTAACGGGGCAAGATAATATACAGATTATAAGTTAAAGTTTTGCCATATACCAAGAATTAATTCATAATATCAAAAAAATCCTGATATTCTAAGTTGATATTAAGATTTTTCATAAATTTGCAGCATAATTTTTAAAACGCTTATTATGAAAAATCTTTTTATAATAATTATAATATTTGTTCTAAGTACGAGTTGTTTATCAGGAAAGGATAACTATTCCGAGCTTATTAAAAACAATAATGATTTTGCCTTTTCTTTATTCTCAAAAATTAACGAAAAAGAAGAAAACAATATTTTTATTAGTCCGTTTAGTATTTCAACTGCACTTGCAATGACTTATGACGGAGCAAAATCCCGTACTGCAAGGGAAATGCGGAAAGCTCTTAATTTTTACAGAAATCAAGAGCAATCTCACAAAGAATTTACCGGATTATTAAATTTTTACAGAAATTTAAATCAAGACTTTTTAAATATTGCTAATGCAGCTGTAGCACAGGAAAATTATCCGTTTTTAGATTCATATCTTAAACTTGTTGCAAATTATAATGCCAAATTTAGTACTGCAAATTTCAGGTCTGATGAAGACAGAGAAAAAGCAAGAATTAAAATTAATAAATGGGTAGCTGACAATACAAATAACAAAATCGAAGAATTATTAGACAGCAAAACCCTTGATGCAATGACCAGACTGGTATTGCTAAATGCAATCTATTTTAAAGCCGATTGGAATTTTGAATTCGATAAAAGAAGAACCCAAAAAGCAGAATTCTTTTCTCCGCAAGGAAAATTATCGGCTAATTTTATGAAAATTACCGAAAAATTTAATTACTACGAAACTTCCGATATTCAGATGATTGAATTGCCTTATCGGGATAGTGTCGCATCAATGTATATTATAATGCATTCGGAAAAAAATAACATAAATGAATATATAACAGATTTTGATTTGGAACTTTTTAATTATTACATCAATAATTCCGAAAATCAAAAAATTAGTCTGAGTATGCCTAAATTCAAAATGGAAACCGATTATGAATTAAAAGACTTTTTAAAAGAAATGGGTATGATAAGAGCTTTTAATTATAAAGCCGATTTCAGAGGTATGACTGGTCATAAGGATTTAATGATTGACCAAATTATCCATAAAGCATTTATAGAAGTGGACGAAAAAGGAACCGAAGCAGCCGCAGCAACGGCAGTTGTAATGAGAGAAAAATCCATGAGAGTACCTGTTGAAATGAATCTAAACAGACCTTTTATTTTTATTATTAAAGAACATCAAAAAAATTCAATATTATTTGCAGGAAAACTAACAAATCCTGTTTTAAATTAATATATATTAAATAAAAACTATAAATTTTTTAAATATGAAAAAATACATTTTAATATTCGGATTAGTAATATTCAGCTATCAGTCTTTCTCTCAACTGTGCTATAAAAACGAACTGCCGGCTATTGACGGTGTTGAAATAAAATACAGATTCTTTCGTGCTAAATTTTTTGATAAAAACAGCCCTTTAAGTCTTAGATTTAAATTTGAAAATACAAATGATTATGATGTTAAAGTAAAATTTGAACTGATATATTATCTTAATATCATGGATATCTACGAAAGCGGAATGATTGAAGTTTGTATCCCTGAAAATAAAACCAGAAAAGGAAGAAGACACGGACTGTATTTCGAAACAATCGTAAAAGACGTTGAAGAATTCGAAAAAGAAGATAACTGGTGGGAACTCGAAAATTTTTCCGTAGAAAAAAATGAAGAAGATTGTTAGCCCCGATTTAGAAATCGTCAAAATAATTCATTTTTTTTGAATTATTCAGGTTACATGTCAAAATAAATATTATTTTTGCAGTATTGTTTAATCTTAAAAATAGTTAATCTTATGAAAAAATTACTTTATTTATTACTGCCTTTATTTTTATTCGTAGCATGCAGTAATGTCGAAAAAGAAGAAGCTACAGATGAAAATCTAATTGAGGATGTTATGGAAAATGATGACGAAGCAGTTGTTGATGTACACTGTCCTCATCACGGAGAGAAAGCTCATGAAGGTGCAAAAGCTCATGAAGACTGCCCTCATCACGAGGAAGGAAGACATGAAGATTGTCCTTTAACAGAAAAAACCGAAGTTGCTGAAGGAAAGGCTTGTTGTGAACATGCAGGGGAAGACGAATGTTGTCAAAAAGGGTAAAAAAACTGATTGTCAATAAAAAAAAATATATAAAACCTTCTTTTTTAGGAAGGTTTTTTTTTGCTTATTGCCAAGTTTAAATATAAATTCATAAAAAATCTGTAAAAGAATACAAAAATATTTCTTGAATGAAATAAAAATATTTATTTTTGAAAAACATATAAACAGTAGCAGAATTTAAAAATATAATTATGAAACGAGACGAAAAAGTATTTGAAATTATCAAAAAAGAAAAAGAAAGACAGATGCACGGGATAGAACTTATCGCATCTGAGAATTTTGTAAGCGAACAGGTTTTGGAAGCCATGGGGTCGGTAATGACTAACAAATATGCTGAAGGTTATCCCGGAAAACGTTATTACGGAGGATGTCAGTTTGTTGACCAGACAGAGCAACTCGCGATAGACCGTCTTAAACAGCTTTTTGACGCAGAGTATGCAAATGTTCAGCCTCACTCGGGAGCACAGGCAAATGCAGCGATTTTTCTTGCCTGCTTAAAACCCGGAGATACTTTTCTGGGACTTGATTTATCGCATGGAGGTCATTTGTCCCACGGTTCGCCGGTAAATCTGTCAGGAATTTTATACAATGCAATTTCTTATGGCGTTAAGGAAGAAACAGGAACGGTTGATTACGACATGATGGAAAAACTTGCACTTGAGCATAAACCGAAAATTTTACTTGGCGGTGCATCCGCTTACAGTCGCGAATGGGATTATAAAAGAATGAGAGAAATTGCCGACAAAATTGGAGCAATTTTTATGATTGACATGGCACATCCCGCAGGACTTATTGCCGCAGGGTTACTTGATAATCCTGCAAAATATGCTCATATTGTTACATCAACTACACATAAAACCCTTAGAGGACCACGCGGAGGAATTATTATTATAGGTAAAGATTTTGAAAATCCATGGGGACAAACAACTCTGAAGGGAGAAATAAAAATGATGTCGCAGGTTATAGACTCAGCTGTATTCCCCGGAACTCAGGGTGGTCCGTTAGAGCATGTAATAGCATCTAAAGCCGTTGCTTTCGGAGAAGCACTTACACCCGAATTTAAAGAATACCAGAAACAGGTAATAAAAAATGCAAAAGTAATGGCTGAAGCATTTATCAAAAGAGGATATAAAATTATCAGCGGAGGAACCGATAATCACTCAATGCTTATTGACCTCAGAACAAAATTCCCCGATATATCAGGTCGTAAAGTTGAAAATACATTAGTACTCGCAGATATTACCATAAATAAAAATATGGTGCCTTTCGACCACAGATCTCCTTTTGCAACTTCGGGACTGAGAGTTGGGACTCCGGCTGTTACAACAAGAGGACTCAATGAAGAACACATGGACCCGATTGTTGATATGATTGATACTGTTGTCAGTAATATTGAAGATGAAAATACCATAAATAAAATCAGAAAACAGGTTAACGAAATGATGATGCCGTTTCCGTTGTTTAACGGATAAAAATAAATCTGATGCGGAAATATTAAATATTCTCAGGGTTTATCGAATATAACAAGATTTAACTTAACTTTTTTTAAATTATGAAAATTAAAAAAAATAAAATTGTATATGGTGTAATTTTATCTATGCTGATTTTTGCATACTCCTGCTCGGACAATAATGCAAAATATATACCAGGGGATGCCTTTGCCGTTGCAGTTATTGACGGGAAAGAACTTTTAAAAGAATATAAACCCGAAATGCTGGAAAATAATGAAGAATTTTTAAAAATTCAGGAAGAGTATAATATTGAGTTTGATAAAAGCATGGAATTATTTGACAAAATTATTAACGACCCCGAAAAATCAGGCATATTACTGAAAAACAAAATCTTCGCTTTTGCAAATTTTGTCGAAAATAAAATGACCATAGGACTGATTGTTCCTGTTGATAAAGAACTATTTGAAAAAAATCTGATTCTAATTGGTGAAGATATAGGATTCCCTGTTTTAATGCTGTTCCGTACAAAAAACAAGATTAAACACTTTAAACCAAACACTCATTCGATTATAGCTTATAATGATGATGTTATGATTTTACTTCATACAAGTCCCGCAGTTAACAGCTTTGAACTGGCAGAGCATTGCCTGAATCTGCCGAAAAATGAATCTGTTATAAAAAATAAAGATTTTGCAGATTTTTTAAAAAACTGTAAAGATATAAACCTGTGGGTGTCTTCGGATGTTTTTAATTATTTTGACGATAAAAAGGAAGAAATAAGTCAGCTTACCGAATATACAGGAATAGATATTTCAAATAATTACGGACATTTTTATCTCGATTTAAGCAAAAAAGAAATTGTCTGTACGCAAAAAATCAGATTTAATAAAAGTGTCCAAAAAACCGATATTAAAACATTGTTAGACAATTCGGAAAAAATTATTGCATTATTTAAAAATATTAACATAAATATTAAAGACCCCGAAGCAGCTAAATATGAAACAGTTAAACCGAGAAAACCGAGAATTATAATATCTTCTGATTCTGACAAAGAATCCATTGATGAAGATATAGAAGAGTTGTTAAACAGTATTGAAAAAGATATAGAAACTCAAAAAAAGGATTCAGTCCCTTCAAATAATAACGACAGCATATAAAATTGCCTATGGATATTTTTTTTTCCAATATAATTCCTGCTCCGATACCCGAAAGTATTGTAAGCAAATCTCAAGTATGGAATAAAGAATTTCACTTAAAAAAATCCGAAAAACTATTGGTATATGCCGAATCGGGCAAAGGCAAAACTACGCTTATAAATATAATGCTGGGACTTAGAAGCGACTACACCGGCAATCTGTTAATTGATAACAAAGACATAAAATTATTCGGATTAAATGAATTATCCGAATTGAGAAAAATAAGTTTCAGCATCGTTCCGCAGGGGCTTATGCTTTTTGACGAATTAAGCGTTCTGGAAAACATACAGATAAAAAACAGAATGAGTAATTTTTTATCCGAAAAAGAAATTTTAGAACTTTTATCAAACTTTGGAATACTTGAACACAAAGACAAAAAGGCAAAACTACTGTCATTCGGTCAGCAACAAAGACTAGCGGTAATCCGAGCATTGTGCCAAAAATATGATTTCTTGTTAATGGACGAACCTTTCAGCCATCTTGACAAAGAAAATAAAACTAATATCTGGAAAATTGTTTGTGAATATGCCGACAGACAAAATGCAGGTATAGTTATTACATCTTTAAGCGATAATATTGACAATAATTTTATAAAAAAACTGATTGTCTGATGATTTGGAAAGTACTAAAAACCAATATAAAGATAAGCCAATTAAGTGCGGCATTTATCGGTGTGCTGTGCGGATTAACAATGCTGATGAGTGCAATATCTTTTTATACGGATATAAAGCCCGTATTTCAGGACAGAGAAGGATTCTGGAGCGAAGAATATATCGTTATAAATAAAAACATTCATTTATCGGACTCATATCATCAGATATTTGAACAAGACATTTCGAGAACTTCATTTAATCAAGAGGAAATTGAAGAACTCAAAGAAATGGATTTTATAAGAGACTTGGCGATTTTTACCGCAAGCACTTTTTCGGTCAGAGTATTTACAGATGACCAGGGACCTGCTGCCGGCTTTTATTCAGACCTGTTTTTCGAAGCAGTACCCGACAAATTTATTGATGTCAGTTACGACGACTGGAAATGGGAAGAAGGAATGATATTTGTTCCGATAATCTTACCAAGAAATTATCTGAATTTATATAATTTCGGATTTGCACAAAGTCAGAATTTACCTCAAATTTCCGAAGATGCAATAAGTTCGATAAAATTTAATTTTGCAATATCAGGAAACAACGAAATACTGGAATTCGAAAGTCGCATAATAGGTTTTTCCGACAGAATAAATACTTTTCTTGTTCCGCAATCATTTATTGACTGGGGTAATAAAAATTTCGGAACTGACGAAAGCCCCGAACCGGGAAGACTTATTGTAATCACAAACGACCCTGCAAGCCCCGATATGATGCAGTATTTTCAGGAAAAAGAATATATAATTGATACGGGAATATTAAGCAGTGCAAAGGCTTTGTTCTTTTTAAGAATTATTATTACAATTGTTTTGATAATAGGAATAATTATTATTGCACTTGCATTTTGGGTAATGATAATCTCTCTGTTGCTGTTACTCGAAAGAAATCATGATAATATTTCGAAATTAAGTTTACTCGGATATTCTCTTAATCAAATATCAAAACCATATTCAAACCTGATAATAATTCTTTTGTTTTCAATGTATTTTATTTCATTTATTCCCTTGTTGATTTTTAGAAATATTTATTTGTCTGCCTTGGTTAAAATGGGTTACGACACATCATCAGGCGGGTTATTTTATATCGCCGTACCAGTATTTATTTTTGTGATTATTGTTGTGGCTTATCTTATACTATACATTAAAAAACAAATAAAAAACATAATAATACCGATAAAATTTTAAAACAGTTGAGTTCGACTGCGCTCACCCACTATGGACTATTTTAAAATTAAAATATATCTTAACTTAAATATTCCCGAATAAAAAATCGTCTTAGTACAAGGCAAAACTTTTATTATCCGACATTTTTATAAAAAATAATAATTTCCTAAGGAATAGGAATATGACTCCAGATACATCGAACTGCACGACCGGTTTCCCTATACACATAATTTCGTGCTAAACCTGTATTCTGGTAATCTATATCTCTGTTCCATGCATGTGTAGTAGAACCCTGTAATAATGTTGATGACCACCATAATGCATTTCTTCCGAGATTACTAAAAATGCCCGTATAATATCGCCCTCCACTAGGAAGACCTTTAAAAGCGATTGCTCCGAATTCGGGGTCTTCTTTTAAATCTCCCGATTGCCATAATGATGCATTGGTTGCCAACTTACTGCCCTGATTTGTTCCTCTGAATCCCGTTTCGTTTATTTCGGATTCTCCGATACCGATTAAAGTTTCAAGTTCTTTCCATTCTGCATCACTTGGCAGATGCCAGTCGGGAGGGCATACTCCCTGTACTCCGCTCGGATTAGAATTACTACCGCTTGATCCCTGCATAGCAGCAACCCAGTTGTATAATACTCCATAAGTATTGTAATTAACAGTGGCTTTAGCATCTTCTACATTATAACTGAAATAATTATAAACATAATAATAAGGAACGGTTTCTGACCCGTCTGACGGAGGAGAAACCGAAGGTAAATATCGCAGATTTTCAGCCATCCAGCACTGGTCTCCAATTGTAATTGCCTCATAAATATGTCCGTCATATTCAAATTCATACTCATATACGATACCTTCCAGACCTTCGCATGCAGGCGGACAAGCATCAGTACTTTCACTAATAATAAGCACTTCAGACTCTCCGCAATAATTATACGCCCATACATAAAGTGTGTATATTGAATCACACTCCAATCCTTCCTGATTATAAGTTGTATTTGTTCCGATATCAACTGCTTCTTCGTAATTATTTTCTGTATTATATTTATATCCTTCGGCATCAGGTATAACATTCCAATGCCATTCAACTTTTGTTCGACCTGTCAGATGAGTGCCTTCGACAGGTGTATCGGGAGTACTATTTACTATAATGGTAATATTATCTGTTCCCGTGCATCCGTCAACTTCAACTTCGTATGTAATAATATGAGTACCTTTTCCGGCAACAACGGGGTCAAAAACGCCTGCATTTTCATCTGTAATTCCGTCTCCCGACCATATTCCGCCCTCGGTTGCGGCAGTAAGGGTAACTTCAGGTTCATCATCACAAAATAGACCTACGGGAGTAATTGTTGCATCGGGTGTAGCATTCACGATTATAGTTATTTCGTCTGAATCAGCACACATATCAATACCTACATTATATGTAATTACATGCTCTCCGGGTCCTGCAACAAGTGGAGAGAATATTCCTGCATTTTCATCGGTAATTCCGTCTCCCGACCATATTCCGCCCGTAGTAACCGCTTC
>SLSH01000107.1 GCA_007130555.1 Bacteroidales bacterium | reverse complement strand
CAAGCCCTTGGATTTCTGGATTGTAATCTTCCTCGCCCTCGCCCTGCTAATCCCAGACACAGGCCTCTTTGTTATTGCTTTTTCAGCGATAAGCCTCCTAATGTCTGTCTTGGTAATGCTTTCCTTTATGTCAGCGAGCCTGTCGTTGCTGAACACAATTTTTTTCTCTGATACTCCGAGCAATTGTGCTGCGAGCCTTCTTTGCGTTTTCATTTTACACCATTAAATCATTGTCTTTTTGTGAGCAATTTATCCTTTTCTGCCTTTTCTTCTTTCTTTTTGTCTTCCTCTGATTTTTCTTCAGGAGAAGTTTCTTTTTCAGGTTGCTTGGCTTCTTCTTTTTTCTCTTCTTTCTTCTTGTCTTCCTTGGCTTTCTTTTCCTTTTCTGCCTTCTTCTTCTTTTTGTCTTTTGAAGCCTTTAATTTTTCTTCAACAAATTTCTTTGTTTCCTCCAGGTATTCCCCAGGGGTTAAGCCTAGCACAGTGATCTTCTTTTCAGCAGCAATTTTTACTATCTCAGCCTTTTTCTTCCTTCCAAGGCCTTCTATTATTATTGCCTGCTTTGAAGGGTTTATTGCTTCAAGGCTTTCTTTTGACGATACTCTCACTATTTGCAGGCCTGTCTTCCTGTGAGTGTTTTTCAGGCTACTATCTGACTTGTATCCAGGCCTGACCTTAGGCTGGCGGCTCTTCCTGCTCAGCCTCGTCTTGTTATGTATTCCCTTAGGAGCATGCCATTTCTTTTCAAGCCTTGCTTTCTTGTTCGCATCTTTCCTTACAAAAACTGTTTTTTTCATTTTTGATTCCTTTCAATTAGTGTGATAGCTTTTTCCCGTCTTTTTCAATTATGTATATTCCGTCCTGGAATATTCTTTTGTCGAACCCAGGGCGCCTCGTCATCTTTTCTATTGATGCAGCGGTTTGCCCTGCCAATTCCTTGTCCACACCCTCAACATCTATAATGTCGCCGCTTACCTTAACTGTTACTCCTTGTTTCACGGTAAGCTTCCTGGGGACTTTTTCACCGATAAAGTTTTTTATTTCAAACACATCGTTTTTCAGGGTTACAGTCATTGGGAAGTGCCCAGAGCATATTTTTAGCTTGTAATTGAATCCTTCTGTGACACCCTTAAGCATGTTTCTGACATGAGCGCTCATAGTGTTCATATTCTTCTTTTCTTTTTTGCGCCCCTTAGGATATGATAGTATTACCTCGTTCCCTTTAATGTCAACTTTTATCTTCTTATCTATTAATTTCTTGGTTATCTCCCCTTTAGGGCCCCTAACAGTCAAAGCACCCCTGGTAGCCTGGGCAGTGCACCCTTCAGGCATGCTTATTTTTTCCTCGAATCTTTGCTCTTCCATTTTCTTTCACTTAGTATGCATAGCTGATAAGTGTCCCGCCAAGATTTTTCTTCTTCGCTTCCTTATTGCTCATCAGCCCCTGGCTTGTTGAAACGATTAATAACCCGAAATCCATAGCGGGCAAATACCTTTTCTCGTATTTCTCGTAATCCTTAACCTTGACTTTGAACCTGGGCTTAATAACCCCGCATTCATTTAATGAGCCTATCAAGTATACTTTCAACTGATTGCCCTTGCCATCTTCAATTTCCTCGAAACCCCCTATAAGGCTTTCTTCCTGCATCATCTTAAGCACTTGCCTTATAAGCTTCGAATTATTATTAGTTGCAATCTCTTTCCTTCCCAGTTTTTCGTGGTTGTTGATATGGCTCAACACGTTTGCCAGTGGATCGTTTAAAACCATTTGTTGTTTCACCTTTGCTTTTACGAATATTTTTTGAATCCTAATTTCAATGCGTTCTCCCTAAAGCAATGCCTGCACATTTTCAGCCCGTACTTCGATATGTGCGCACCTGTTCTCCCGCAACGCCTGCACCTATGCTGCGCCTCGCCATGATTTCTTTTCTTCGGCGTGTTATACTTCTTGTACTTGGCTACTTTGCCTGGCTTCCCTGATATTTGCTTTAACACTTTTGCGTGATCTGAAGTAGTCATTCTTATTCACCTGTTTTCAAAGAGTATTTTTCTTCCATGAATTTCATTGCTTCTTCCTTATTGACTGCGTGCCTGGAAGGGATTTTTGTGTTTCTTATCTTCCTATTCTTAACCCTGTAACCAGGCCTTTTAAGCGTGATTGTTGCCTGCAAGCCCATCATGCCTATCTCCGTGTCGTACTTAGCATCCTTGATGTCCACGTATTCTGGTATCCCAAAACTTATGTTTCCATGGTCGTCAAAGCATGATTCCGGCAGGTTATTATCTTTCGCGTATAAAATGCGGGGGATCAGGCTATCCGCGTCTTTCCCTCTCAGCGTTATCTTTACACCTATAGGCAGCCCAGGCCTTAACCCCCAACCCTGAATCCTTTTATTAGTGGTTGTCTTAACAGGCTCTATTCCTGTCAGGTTTTTCAGTAGCTTAACGCCTTTGTCAAGGACTCTTTGGTCTTTGCCAGCCCCGACGTTAAGGGTTACTTTTTCTACCTGTACCTGCCTCATCTTGTTGTCTTCCATTTTTACACAGCCAAATCAATTTCAGGCTTGTCTTTGCCTGTCACGAAAAAATATTCTTTT
>SLSH01000041.1 GCA_007130555.1 Bacteroidales bacterium | reverse complement strand
TCATTGTAATTCCCATAGGAACTTCAATTAATCCGGTATTATTAACTTTGCCTGTTAGTGCAAAAACTTTGGTTCCTTTACTTTTTTCGGTACCAATTCCGGCAAACCATTCTGCTCCATTTTTTAGTATAGCAGGGATGTTTCCAAATGTTTCTACATTGTTTAAACATGTAGGTTTTCCGAACAATCCTTCATCTGTGGGGAAAGGAGGTCTGGGTTTTGGCATTCCTCTTTTACCTTCAATAGACATAATTAATGCAGTCTCTTCTCCGCAAACAAACGCTCCTGCACCTGCTTTTATGTTTATTTTAAAATTAAATTTTGTTCCTAAAATATTGTTGCCTAAGTAACCTTTATCATTTGCTTGTTGAATTGCTTTCGTCAGACGTTTTACTGCAAGAGGATATTCGGCTCTGACATAAACATATCCTTCATCTGCTCCAACTGCATATCCGCAAATTAACATTCCCTCAATAATTGCATGAGGATCTCCTTCAAGTAAGCTCCTGTCCATAAATGCCCCCGGATCACCTTCATCGCCATTACATACTACATATTTTTTATTGCTTTTTGACTTATTTGTAAACTCCCATTTTATACCTGTAGGGAAGCCTGCACCTCCACGTCCTCTTAAACCTGATTTTTTAACTTCTTCAATTACTTCTTTATCGGTTTTATTTTTTAATACTTTTTCTAAAGCGGAGTAACCTCCTTTGTGTATGTATTCATCTATACTTTCGGGATTTATATGTCCACAGTTTTTTAATACAAGTCTCATCTGTTTTTTGTAAAAATCTACTTCATGAAATGTCTTTGCTTTGGTTTTTTTTTGAGGGTCTTCAAACAGTAGTTTTTCAATAACTTGATTATTAATCAGTGTTGTTTCAATTATTTCATCAACATCACTTTCATTAACCCGACAGTAGAATATGTCTTCAGGCTCAACTATTACAAGTGGACCTTGTTCACAAAAACCATGACAACCTGTTATTACAACATCAACCTTGTCAGATATTTTTCTTTCCTTTATTTTTCTGTTAAAATCATTAAAAACTTTTAAAGAGCCGGAAGAAATACATCCGGTACCACAACAAATTAAAACACGTTTTTTCATTTTTTGCCTCCTTTTTTGAAATACTGGCTTAATATCTCAGGAATTCCTGCCGGTGATAATTTTCCATGAGTATTGTCGCCTATCATCATAACAGGTGCAAGCGAACAACATCCCAGGCAAGCTACTGATTCAAGAGTAAATAAAGCATCTTTAGTAGTTTCTCTATCTTTAATATCCAATTCATTTTCCAGAGCTTCTGTAATTATTTGTGCATTTTGCACATAACAAGCTGTGCCATGACAAACTTTGATTAAATTTTCTCCAATAGGTTCAAATCTGAATTGAGCATAGAATGTTGCAACTGAATAAACTTCGCTTTCTGGAATTTGTAAAAAACCGGCGACTTTAAACATAGCATCTTCAGATAAAAATCCCATTGTGTTCTGAATTTTTTGGAGAATTGGTATTAGCTCCTCTTGTTTTTTACTAAATCCGGTAAATATTGAATCAAAATCTTTGTCCATACTTATTGTTTTATAATAATTACATATAAGCTAGTTTAGATTATTAAAATAATCCTTTAACTTTTCCTGTTTCTATATCAACGTCAATATTTCTGAAGGCAGGAGCAGAGCCTGTTCCCGGCATTAGTTTGATTTCTCCTGCAATTGGTACAACAAATCCTGCACCCTGATAAATTACAATATCTCTGATAGGCAGTATCCATCCTTTAGGTCTTCCTTTTAAGTCAGGTTTATGCGTTAAACTTAAATGTGTTTTAACCATACAAGCTCCTAATTTTCTAAGCTCAGGATCTTCGTCTATCATTTTAATTTTTGCTTCTGCTTCAGGAGTATAAGAAACATCGTCGGCACCGTATATTTCGGTTGCAATTTTTGAAATTTTTTCTTTCAAAGGGTCTTCAAGTTCATAAAGAAATTTAAAATCTGATTTTTCTTCGCATGCTTCTATTATTTTATTTGCTAATTCAATTGCTCCCTCACCGCCTAATTCCCAGTGTTTACTTAGTGCGACCCTTGCGCCTGCATCTTCGGATGCTTTACGTACAACATTAACTTCTTCATCAGCATCAGTATAGAAATGATTGATACAAACAACAGGGGGTATCCCGCTTTTTTTAACCGTTTCGATATGAGCCAAAAGATTTGGAATCCCTTTTTCAACAAGTTCCACATTTTTTTCTGTATATACTTTATCTAATGATTTACCGGGTACTACTTTTGGTCCTCCACCATGCATTTTTAAAGCTCTTATTGTTGTTACTATTACAGAACAATCGGGAGTAAGTCCGCTAAATCTGCATTTTAAGTTCCAGAATTTTTCAAAACCTATATCTGCACCAAATCCACTTTCGGTTACATGATAATCTGCAAGTTTTAAACCGACAAGGTCGGCAATTATAGAAGACTGCCCAATAGCAATATTAGCAAAAGGACCGGCATGAACCAATACAGGCTGTCCTTCTATTGTTTGTAAAAGAGACGGATTAATTGCTTTTGCCATGATTGCTGTCATAGCGCCGTCAACTTC
>SLSH01000043.1 GCA_007130555.1 Bacteroidales bacterium | reverse complement strand
TCCCTTGTATATTGCCTTTTTATGTGGCTGCGCGCGGCCAGGGCTTGCCCAGAGCGAGGAAAGGCGAATATATAGCCTCAAGACAGGTAGGCAACGATAAAACATTCCGAGCTTCCAATAATCCATGATTCCATCTGCTATTGGATGACAATGCTATGAGACGACGTATGAGACATGCATTTGCCGGCGTCGGCTGGGTTGTGGCAGCATTGGTTGCTGTCGTGCTGATGCGCGCTGTTCAGCGTCCAGCCAGAGTGCTTCGTCCCGCAAACGGACGGTCCGAGGATGCGCATGCTGCTGCCGAAGACGAGCCTGATTCGCGGATGGACGATGCCGATCTTCTGGACCGCCATGCGCCCGATCCCGATTTCATCGAACCGGCGGCATTCAAGGCCATCCGGAACCGTCCGTCCGTTTTCCTGGTGGATATCCGCACACTGCGGGAATGGAACCGGGGCCGCATTCCCGGCGCCGTGCTGATCCCTTTGCAGGAGCTTGGCAACCGCCTTGACGAGATTCCCCGCGACCGCCATGTGATCTTGTATTGTCGAACGGCAAGCCGTACCCGGCAAGGGCTTCGCATTTTGCGGCAGGCGGGCTACCCCTCGGTTCGTCACCTGCGCGGCGGCATTCAAGCATGGGACGGTCCCGTCGAAACCGATCCCGATCCTGAGGCAAATTGATTTTTCAACCCATCTTTTCCATCGGACTTGACAGAACTGAAGTGGACGAAAGGAGGAAAACATGAGTTCCGATCTGGCCAAGAAGACATGTAGCGCCTGCAAAGGCGGAGAGGCGCCTTTGAAAGGGGAGGCGCTTGATGCATTGCGGGATCAACTGGGGCAAGGCTGGACTGTGGTCGACGAACATCGTCTGGAGAAGACCTATAAGTTCGCCGATTTCCGACAGGCGCTGGATTTCGTCAACCGCGTGGGCGAGATCGCGGAGGAACAGGGACATCATCCCGACATCGGCCTGACCTACGGGAAAGTAGTGCTTCAGATATGGACGCACAAGGTCGGTGGGCTGACCGAGAGCGATTTCATCTTCGCCGCCAAGGCGGATGAAGCGAATTAAGGCTGGCGAACTTCTCTGCCCGGCCCAGAGCATACAGGTAAAATGAACCGGGTGATTATGGATCGCGAACAATGGCCAACGGTGTTCGAGCTGGATGTCGGGCAGTCTCGCCTGGTCCGCCGCAAGGTGAACGGGACGCCCGCGGCGCGAACAGTCGTGCTGAAAGGCGTCGAGCATCGCTGGCAGCCGGACTACTGGTGCCGGGCCAATCCGGAACGGCGCATTCTTGAAGAGGCTCGCGTCTCCGTGGAGGTGGACGGCGAGCCGTGCACGCTGCGGGTGCGGCCGTACCAGTTTCCCGTGCCGGTCAACGGGCTGCGGCTGTATGTGGAGACGACGCGAACCTGGGCGCGCGAGGCCGGCTATGCGCGCATGGAGGACGTGGAGCGCACGGTTCGGTTTTCGGCCGTGGCCGAGGGCGAGTCGTGGGGCCCGGCCAACCTTGTTTTTCCTGTGCCGTCCTATCGCTGGCGCTCGTCGACCTACAACAATACCTGGCTGCAAATCGTGCCCTACAACAACTTGTACTATCACCGCGGCGAGGATTACGGCGCGATCCCGGATCGGCTGGATGTGGTGGCGCCGTGGAGCGGGCATGTCGCGCAAAGTCCCGTGCCGGGCGGGGACGGTCGGTCCAATGCCGTGACGGTTCGCCATGCCAGCGGGATCGAGGCGCGCTTCGGCCATATGAACAGCGAGCATATTCCCTCGTTCCTGACGACCGGGAGCCCGGTCGCGGCGGGCGACCTGCTTGGGCGGACCGGATCGACATGGGACGGCCGCAAGGCCCAGTATCACGATCCGCATCTGCATGTGGGATTTCATTGGCAAGCGGCCCGGATCAGCCCGTATCCATTCATGGTCGAGGCCTACTTCCGGGACATGCCCGATGCCCTGATCCCCAATGCGGGTGGATTTGCCTTTACCACGCCAGGCCGGCCCGTCACGCTGGATGCCACCCGCAGCCTGGCCCGGCCGGGACGGCGGATCGTTTCCCATGTCTGGGAGCTGCATGACGGGCGAACAAGCGCCGGGCCAGTCGCCGAAATTGTCTATGACCGACCGGGACTGTACTCGGAAACTCTGGTTGTGCGCGCCGACGATGGTGTGGAGGATCGCGACTATCTGCAGGTGCGCGTGTTCGATCCCCGGCGCGGCCGGGACATGGCGCGCGGCTGGATTTACATGGCGCCCGGCCGCGGGCTCGAGCCCGGGCGCCCGGCCTTGTTTTGGAACCGGTTGACTGCCGTACAAGACGCTGTTATAGATTTCGGAGATGGGTCGAAGCCGCGTCCGTTCCCGTCGCAAACCAGCCATGTCTATCGCGAGCCGGGCCTTTACACAGTTACCGCCTCGGGCAGCGGGCCGGAAGGCGAGCCGGCGGCCGTCCGATTGCGGGTCATAGTTTCGGAACAATAGAGCTTTTTGACTGCGAGCACGGAATGAAACAGTCTTTGTCTACAATGGAGAACCTGAGTGAAACCTGGCCGGACGGCTTGCGAGACGAGTCGCGCCTGGTCGGTCATGCCGAGTCGGCGGTG